>JAPLFI010000151.1 GCA_026390755.1 Ignavibacteriota bacterium | reverse complement strand
TTAACCTCTCATCATCAAAATTTGCATAGCCAAAATTAAATTTGTTCTTCAAGCTATGAATTGTAAAAAAAGATTTACCTGCTCTACGCGGACCAATAATTACTTTTATTAAATCCGAATCGGGTTCAATAAACTTCGATTCCCTGGGTATATATTTTTCAGTTAATTTTCTTTCTAATTCAAGTTTTTGTTGTTTAATTATATCAAGTACCATAATATTTGTCATATAATATGCATAAAAATACAATTATGCATATTACAAATCAAGTTAATTATAAAATAATGTATTACCCAAATCATCCACTTTAAGCAGTTATTCATATCGGCATAGTACTTCTATTAATAATGGCACTATTAAATGGATTTTGTTGAATTTTACAAACAAACAACCGGTTCATATTTAACTCGAAATTAACAATATGCAATAATCTGAATAAACTTAACGAACAATAAGAACTTTTTGAAATATCATTTATAATTGTATTCAAATTTTGAAGTCCTTCTATGCTAATTTCGATAATTCCAAATTGGCTCTTCTTCTGTTAATATATTTCTCTTCTTTTACTAAGTTTACTATCAATATCCGTATCTTCATAGATTAACGGCATTAAATTTTGTAAATTATTTTCAATGAAATTTGACAGCGTTGTCTGTAAAGTGAACATTTATACGTATATCCATTAATTATGATAAATTATACTTCTAAGTTCTTTAATCTCGCATTATTGCGCATTAGTGATGTAAAACTTCACGAGAATACTGAATTCAACAGGTTAAGGAATATTTACAAAAGAATTGCCGGAAGCAGGTTTCTTATGAATCCTGTCATAGTGGGAAGGTTTAGAAAGGATTTAATTTTAATTGACGGAGCAAACAGGCTCAGCTCACTTGAAGAGGTCGGCTGTAAATTAGTTATAGCCCAGGTGATTGATTATTTGCCCCGTAAGATTAGACTCAGGAATTGGAATCATCTGATTTATGATATTAGTATAGATACCATTAAATCTTTCTTTATGGAAATGAAACTGACATATTCTGATGTGCGCCATTTCGAAGGAAAAGCGGGCATGAAAAATAAGTTAAATTCACTTCTGATATCCGGTATTGAGAATGACCACTCTGTGCTGGTAACATTGCCTTCTGATTTTAATAAATTGCTGACTGCTCTGAACAGTTTTACGAAGTTTTATTTCGGGAAATATAAATTCGACCGCTCGGAAGAAGAAATAAGCCTCGGCGAACTGAAGAAGTACTCGCGGCGCAAAGGAGTGCTTGCGGAATTTCCGCGTTTTACTAAACAGCAGATTGTTAGAATTGCGGACGGAAAGATTAAACTCCCCGCGGGAATTACGAGACATATACTCGATAACCGCGTACTTCATGTGCGGTATGAAATTGAAAAGCTTAAAGACGAACACGATGCGGATATTAAGACAAAAGAACTTGAGAAATATCTTTTAAATAAAATTGATAATAATAAAGTCAGACAGTACAGGGAATCCGTTATTGTATTCGACGAATAGGATGATATTATGAGCGCTGAATTTTTTATTGCCCGGAGATATTTATTTTCTAAAAAGAAAATCAGTTTTATTACTATTATATCCGCTATTTCAATTATCGGAGTTACAATAGGCGTTGCCGCCATGATAATTGTGCTTTCTGTTTTCAATGGTTTTAATAAAAAAGTAACTACAGTTTTAATCGGCTTCGACCCTCATCTGCGCGTCGAAGCGGTGAAATCGGGCAAAATAGAAAATCCTGAACAGGTTATGCAGTCTATTCTTGCCGGCGGTATCGAGAATGCCGCGCCTTTCACGCTGACTAAAGGTATGCTCGCTACAAAGGAAGTGAATAAAGTTGCTTTTATTAAAGGCATTGACGACGGCAGTATTGAAAAGGTTTCCGGTATAAAGAATTATACAAAATACGGTGAGTTTAATTTGTCGGATGAAGGAGATTTCGGGGGAATTGTTCTAGGATTTGCCCTCGCCAGCAATCTTAAAGTATTCATCGGCGATACATTGACTCTCGTCAGTCCAGTAGGACTTGAGTATTCCCTTACACAGTTCGTTGAACCGATTACGAAAAAGTTCCTGGTTCGGGGAATATACGATTCTGATAATCGCGATTATGATACAAAATATGCGTATATCTCAATTGATAACTCACAGAAATTATTCAAACTGGGCGGCGCCGTAAACGGTATTGAGGTCAGGCTGAATGATATTTCCGGCTCGGAGCAGGCAAAAGTTGATTTGCAGAAAGTACTTGATGGTGATAAATATAATGTTCTTACATGGTATGACCTGCACAAAGATTTTTATTCGATACTGAAAGTCGAAAGATGGGTAGCTTTTATTATTCTGAGTTTAATAATCGCCGTTGCATCTTTCAATATTCTCGGTTCACTTACTATGACAGTCATCGAAAAGAAACGTGACATAGGCATACTGAAATCTATGGGCGCATCGGATAAAATGATAACACGAATATTTATGTTCGAGGGTATTGTGGTAGGATTAATCGGTATGGTAATAGGTTCAGCGCTCGGACTGACGCTGACTCTGGCACAGCTTTATTTCAAGTTTTATAAAATGGATGCCTCCGTATATAAAATTGACGCTCTACCGGTTGACCTCCGCATCGGCGACTTTATTTTTGTACCCCTTGCCGCTTTAGTTTTATGTTTCCTCGCTTCTCTGTATCCGTCACGCAGAGCCTCGAAACTGAAACCGGTAGAATCAATCAGATGGGAATAATTTAAAAATGAAAATAATAATATAAATGCCTGATATTTTAATTAAAGTTGAAGAGTTAAAGAAATCTTATCAGATTACAAAATCGAATAATCTGGAAGTTTTAAAAGGCGTTAATCTTGATATTTATAAAAGTGAAGTCGTTGCCATAGTAGGACGTTCAGGCGCGGGAAAAAGCACTTTGCTCCATATTCTCGGTACTCTGGATAAACCTGATTCCGGCTCGATGACTTTTGAAAATCTGGATGTATTTTCTATGCAGGATAAACAGCTTGCATCATTCAGAGCTAATGATATTGGTTTTATATTTCAGTTCCATCATTTATTACCGGAGTTTACGGCTCTCGAAAATGTTATGATTCCGGCAATGATAGCAGGCAGAAAAGACGAAGGGAAAGCAAAACTGCTTCTGGAGGAAGTCGGACTCGCCGGACGCATTTCGCATAAACCGTCCGAACTATCGGGCGGAGAAGCACAGCGCGTGGCTATTGCGAGGGCTTTGATTAATCAGCCGCGAATTGTTCTCGCAGATGAACCGACTGGTAATCTTGATACTCAGAATGCCGATGCCGTTATAGAACTGATTTTCAGTTTAAGAAATAAATACGGGCATACTTTTGTGATCGTAACTCATAACGAAGACTTTGCCGCTAAATGCGACCGTATAGTGAAAATGTCCGACGGTGTGATAGTATGATAAACAGTAACAATATAAAAATATCATCGGATAACCTGAATTTCTATTACGGTAAAAACCATGCGCTGAGAAACATCAGCCTCGGATTTGAAAGTAATAAGATAACGGCACTGATAGGTCCGTCCGGATGCGGAAAATCAACTTTTCTCCGCACTCTCAACCGTATGAACGATTTAATCGGCGGTATAAGAATTACGGGTGAAGTTTTTATTGACGGCGTTGATATTTATGCTAAGAAGACGGATGTTGTTGACCTCAGAAGGAAAGTCGGAATGGTTTTTCAGAAATCCAATCCTTTTCCTAAAACCGTTTATGAAAACGTCGCATACGGTGCGAGAATAAACGGCATAAAGAAGAAAAACTGGCTTGATGATATTGTTGAAACGAGCCTGAAACGCGCCGCGCTGTGGGATGAAGTATCGGACAGACTGAACGACCAGGCTCTCGGACTCTCCGGCGGACAACAGCAGAGACTGTGTATCGCCCGCGCACTCGCTGTTAATCCCCAGGTGATACTTATGGATGAACCCGCCAGCGCTCTTGACCCTTTATCAACTGCTAAAATTGAGGAATTGATTTTTACGCTTAAAAAAAGTATTACTATTGTGATTGTAACTCATAATATGCAGCAGGCGGCGCGCGTCAGTGATTATACGGCATTCTTTCTGACGGGCGAAATGATTGAATTCGGGGCAACAAGAAATATATTTACTGCACCTGCTGATGAAAGAACTCAGAATTATATTACGGGAAAATTTGGTTAACAATAAAAACAACTAATTTTATGTACCACTATCTTGAAGAAGAAATAGATAACCTGAAAACCAAGGTAATAAAAATGGGAAGTCTGGTTGAAGAGCAGATTGAATTTTCTCTCCGCTGTTTGTTCGAAAATAATGCCGACCTCGGTAAAATTGTCATCGAGCGGGATGCGAAAGTTGATACTTTCGACGTGAAAATTGATAAATTGTGCCAGAGAATCTTTGCCTTAACACAGCCCGTAGCAGTTGATTTGCGCCTGATTATGTCCGCGCTGAAAATCAATAATGACCTCGAGCGTATGGGCGATATTGCGGTAAATATTGTCGAGCGCGCTAAATCATTATCAGGACATACTGATCTTCTGTTGGAAGCGGGTGTGAAAGAAATGTCAGAGAAAGTAATGACTATGGTCAGAAAAACTCTCGATTCGATTGTGAATAACGACCACGAACTGGCTGTCGGGATTATAAAATATGATGACGTTATTGATAATATCGAAAGAGAGGTGTTTGAAAAACTGATCACCAAAATGGAATCGGAGAAATCTTTTATCAGACCCTGCATAAGCGCGGCAACCGTTGTAAGAAACCTCGAACGCCTCGCCGACCACTCCACAAATATCGCCGAAGAAGTCATTTTTCTTGTTGACGCAAAGATTATTAAACACAGAAAGGATTTCGGCGGACTCGATATTAAAGGAGAGGAATTAGAGAAATAATTTATTATGCGCAAGTCGGGTTATCTTTGGTTTGTTATAATATGTTTGATTTCTTTATATATCCCCTGCCGGGCAGTTACTGCGCAAAATAAATCCGATTCATTAAAGAAGAATGCCGGGAGAGTTAAAGTTGTTACCGGACTTGATACTTCAAAAAATAATCCGAAAGATTCTACGCTCAGGATTCCTTTTTCCGTTAATAAGATTAAAAATGTTTCGCTGATTCAGAACGGTTCCGATACAATCGGATATGATAAATTTATATGGACAGGAAAGAGAAACCTCGGCGAAATCCTCGATGTACTGCCGGGATTCTTCGTTAATACTTTCGGTACTGCCGGAAGGACTGCAATTTCTTATAACAGCCTCGCTAAAACGGGTTTCTTCAGGGACGGCATACAGATTAATGACATGCTTTACGGCGGGTTTGACGCAGAAGTGATTAATATTAATGAAATTGAAAGAATCGAGCTAATAAGCGCGCCGATGTCATTTCTCTACGGCACAGATATTTACGGCAAATCTGTAAACGTTATCACTAAAGACCGCTTTCAGCCGAATATTTTTTCACAGCTCCGTATGTCACTCGACCGCGACGATGCCGCCTACGCCGATTTCTTCTTTAATTTCCCGCTTTCAAGAAAAATGAATTTCATTATCGGAATCAGTAATCACTCCTCGGACGGACATTATACGAACAGCGATTTTTCACTGTGGCGCGGACGTATAAAATTAAATTATTTTCCCTCCGATAAAGTTAACATAAAATTCAGTTTCTATCCGCAGAAATTTGAGCGCGGACTGAATGAAGGACTGCTTTATAGTACAAAAGATACACTGCTTGACCCTAAATTAGCACAGGTAGTGAATTCCGATTCTTATGAAAAGATTTCTAATTATTATTACGATATTCAGTTCATCGGCAATTTCTTCAGGGATTCATTATCGCTGACTAAGTTCACAGTTTCGGCGCAGAATTCGCTTCGTGAATACAGGGATGAAGAGAACAGAACAAACCCTAACGGCATTTATATTAAAAATGACCGTAAATCTGTTACGTACTCGCTTAACCTCAGACAGGATTATAGGTTCCGCCTTAACAATAATATTTCAGCGGCTTTTCAGGCAGGAGGTAACGCTTCTTTTAATGCATTCGATAATTCTCTTCAGTCGGTTTACTTCCCCAACTATGCTGATACAGTAAAATACGGCACTTATAACTTTTTCTCGCGCTTTGATTTATTTTATAAGAATTTCAGTCTGAGCGGCGGACTTAAAGCGGAACATCTGCGCGATAATAATTACTTCGATTACGGCGCGGAAGCAAAATACTCTTTCGGCTTGTTTCAGGATGCAGATGTTACACTGAATTTAGGCGGCTTCACCGCTGCGCGGGGTTTTGATTATGAAACAACATCCTTATATTTTCCGACTGCTGCAGGAATTTATTATAACGGCAATACTGTTTATTACGAACTCGGCGCGTCCGTTCGTTATAAAAATTTAATTTTATCGGTCTTGCAGTATAATAACTCTGCAGGAGGTGTTACTTCCGCCTGGAACGGAAATTATACACTGAGATTCGTAACAAATAATTTTGATTTATCAGCGTCGTTAAACCGTTATCAAAACAGCCCGTATCCTCTGAATGTATTTAAATCTGATGTATCGTACAATAATTATTTCTTTAAAAATAAACTGAATATGAAAACGGGATTTACTCTGAAGTACTCTTCGGGTTATTACGGATATGAGTATTCTCAGTTCACTAATAACTTCATTACTTCATACAGTAACAACGTCAGTAATAATAATTTCAATCTTGATTTTTACGTCGGAGCAAGAGTCGGTAAAGCGAATCTTAACCTTACACTTGCCAATCTTCTGAATAATCTTAATTATGATACATATATCTATCCGTGGGAAAACCGCGGAGGACTGCTGAATGTGGTTTCAAGATTAACTGTAACATGGGATTTCTGGAATTAATTGTTTACTTATTAACATCTACTTAGCGTCTAAAAACCTTGGCTGTATTAAATATATGTGTAATAAAAAGAAGTTACACAGAGGTCACAAAAAAGTTCTGCAGAAGACGCAGAGGTCACCGAGAAGAACTTTCCTTCAGTGTTCCCTGCCTTGCAGGCAGGTCTGTGCCTCCGTGGTGAATTTTTACAATTATATTGTTCCGCCTCCGGCAAGCAGTTTTTCGCATGCATCATTCACTTCTTCAACTTCAATTCCTCTTATACATTTGAATTCATCCGCTCCCGACCATTTACAGCCCGCCGGCTTAGGCGAATTGTAAAAACAAGGACTGCATTCCAGTTCTCGCCTGATGATTATATGCCTGTTCTTCCATGGGAAAAGTTCTTTGTGGTTTGTGTAACCGAAAATCGCAGCAGTTGGTACAGAAAAAGCCGCAGCTGAATGGAGAAAAGCCGTGTCATTTGAGACAAACAAACGGCATAATTTAAGACGCGCCATTGAATCCATGTAGTTCTCTGTAGATGCAAGTACGGCTCTGCCGCCTATTAATTCGTTTATTCTGTTATTTAAATCAGTTTCTGTCCCAAACAGTAATATTGTTGATTTGTACTTCGATATCAATATATTGCCCAGCTCAGCGTATTTCCTGTAATCCCAGCGCTTATTGATATGATTCTTTAATAACGCCGAACCTGCGTGGAATCCTATTATGTTTGCTTCCTCGATTCCGGATTTCTTTTTCCAGATTTGAGCGGAATTTTCATCTTCTTCACTTAGAAATATTTCAAGACCTCCGACTTCTCTTTCTCCTGCGTCAACAATTTTCTTTATTAAATCAAAATTCTGCAGAACATTGTGCCTGTCTTTTACTTCTTTTACCGATACATTATTCAGAAATTCTCCGCTGAATAAACCTGCATTTATGTATTTATGCCCGAGACGCTTCCCCGCCCCGGTAAAATAGTTTACTATATTGTATTCTATTCTGTTTGACGGGTAAACATTAACTGATATATCGTATCCCGTCTTTCTTATTTCAGAAAGCTGTTTTAGCGACTTGAATTTAGATTGCTTGAGAAAATCTATGTGATAAATTTGGTTTATATAGGGAGAATATCGGTACATTTCACTTACAGATTTAAACATAACTACCATGTCTATAAAGTAATTAGGTAGTTTTACTTTAAGTATTTTCAGTATAGGGGAAAACATCAGAGCATCACCGTTACCGGACAGAGCATTTATTAAGATTCTCATTAAAAACTTAACTTATTTTTGACACGAATTAACACTAAATATCTTGAATTACACGAATTAATGAAAGAACTTTTTTGGAATAAGAGCAATGATTTTGTCTTGCTTTAATCGGTACACTGAGAATCCGAATGAAGGTATTAGAAAAACTGCAAATCCAAGACTTATAATTAGTCCTGTATTAAAAGTATCAGATTCGTACTTAAATTCAACTTCATGCTTTCCTTGCGTCAGATAAACTGACCTTAAACAGTAGTCTGTTTTGAATATCTCCGTCTCCTTGCCGTCAATGTATGCCTTCCATGCTGGATAATATACTTCACTCAGGAATAAGAAGCCGTTTGCCGGGGTTTCAACGTCAATCTTAATATTACTCAGTGTATAATCTCTGATTTTCACATTTGAAGCCGGTATATTCAACGTATCTTTCAATACTGGTATTTCAGTACCGAGTTTGTCTTTTTCTATCGCAATAGTTTTACGATAGTCAAATTCGGGACTTTCCATGTATTTCTTCACTTCATCCTCATTATTAAAGAGCTTTACATCGTAAAACATTCTCGCTCGCGGCAGATAACCGGGGTTTGGCAGTAACTGCATGGTTTTCTTTACGGGGTCAACATTTATCTTATACTTAATATTCATTAAATCGTGCGTCTGGCTCGACGGCTCCGGTTTATTCACCGGTATGAATCTCTTCAGTAAAAGAGCACCGTATCCCTCAATAAATTCAATTCTGTCTATGAATCCCTGATTCCTCTGGAACAGCATATTGCGCCCTTCTCGCATATTAACGCGGAAATGTTCGTTCTTCATTTCCTCTTTCAGCTTATTTACAGTTGCCGAATTCTGAGTGTATGCCTGTTCAGGATTCCTTGTACCGTTATTCTGATCGAACCAGATGTAATAAAACTCTGTGCACAAAAGCAAAGCGATTAATACGCTGAACGACTGAAAAGATATTTTCAAATTCTTCAGCAGATAAAGCAAAAATGTGAATCCGAAAAGAAATACGATGAAAACCGCGTACTGGCTTTTTATCCACGATAAAATTGCTTCTCCCCCCTGTCCCTTCGCTGTCTGGGGAGCGAATACACCTGCGTAGAAAAGTATTCCGATAAAAGCAAACACAATGGCAATACCGGCTAAGTATCTGCTGCTGAAATAATCTTTTAACTTTTTGTCTTTAATTATTCCGTTTGTGCCGAGCATGCTCAATAATATCACAGAAAAGGATAATAAGTACAATATATGCGCGGGATTACGGAAACGGTTGAATAAAGGCACGAAATCAAACAACAGTTTATGGAAAAAGAAATACCCGCCGAAAGAAAATAATACAGAGAATACTGATATTCCCAGAAGGAAATATGTTTGATACGGATTCTTTTTTTCCTTTATTAAATATCGCACTGCTGGAATTATCAGAACGAGTATCAGTGCCGATATGAATATATTAGATATTGAAAACATCCACGGTCCTTCAGAATGTTTTGACCAGTATTGAAGGTCGGTAATTTTCTCATTCCCCGACCAGACTCCGAAATATTTCGGCATTATGACCGTTATAAGTTCATAAGGATGTAAAGACCCCTGTTTAGCGAAATCATAATCAAAACTCGCGCGGTTTGATAAACTGACGAATTCATTCGTAGGTAATAACTGGAATGCTGTCAATCCGAAAGGAAGGATAAGGAAAATGAGAAATCCGGCGGCAATATGTTTAATATCCCCGGTATCTTTTTCCATATATTTCCTGTAAACCGTTACAGCCGCGAAGATTGCAATGAAAAAATAATTGAAGAACGGAACCTGCGGATAACCTGCAAGTATGCACACCGTCATTATAATACCTGCGGATATAGCATAGAAATATTTCTTTGTTTCAGTGAATTTCAGCCACAGTAATAATATCAGCGGGAACCAGACTGCCGCCTCAATCAGCGGCATGTGAATAATATGAATTATCATGTAACTCGAATACGTAAACAGCAGAGCGAATAACACCGAAAATATGTTAGAAAGCTTAAATTGCTTCCCGAGATAAAAAGTGAATACGGAGCATAGTAAATAATGAAGAACAATCGTGAACTGTATAGGAAGCGGTGAAAGTTTATCCCCGTTTGTGAATAAGGTTAGCAGAAGATTAAAGGGATATAATACGGCAATCTGCAAATCCGCAAAAAAGGGCATGCCGCTGAAAACGAACGGATTCCAGAACGGAAATATACCGCTCTTAAGCGATACAGAAGACATCAGCTTGCCCGGATAATACTGTTCTATGAAATCATCGAAAAGAAAAGCACTGCCCGTTAAAAGCTGACGGAAAAATATCACCCAGAAAATTACGAGCAATGAAAGGCAAATCCAGTCTTTATCGAAAATATTTTCTGCCGGTTTCTCTTTTTGTTTCATTTCCGGTTTTCTTGTTTTTATTTTTGCCAAGAATACTCCTTAAAATATTTATTTTTCATGAATGCCGCTAATAAAAATGAACTGATAACCGTATAACCTTTTTAAAATAAACGCCGCCGAATACAATAATAAATTTAATATATATCCTGCGTTTTTCTTGAATACATCGGGTAATACTTCAATTATCGGTATAGGTGTTACTATGATTTTAAATGTTCTTAATCTGTGTATTCTCATGAGCTGTTTTATAGAGCCAAGCGTGAAGAAACGGATATGAGTTTTGTCGAGAATACCTTTCTCGGCGTAAGGAAATCTCCCTAAAAGCAGATTCAGTCTGACGTATATATTCGCTATATTCGGAAGGGAGATAATAATTTTCCCGTCCTCTTTTATTAAATCCTTCGCATCTTCAAGAATTCTTTTATAATCAACAAGGTGCTCGAGTATATCCAGCATCAGTATGTAATCGAATTTTTCCCCGCTCTTCAGACTGACAGGCAGACCTTCGTTAAGATTGAACTGTATATATTTGTCGAAGTTTTTCTTTGTGTTATCCGACTCGGGTATAAAATCCACACCTAATTTATAATTTTTTCTGCTAATGTGTTCTGAAAATAAACCGTCGCCGCAGCCGGCATCAAGTATTCTCTGATTCTCTTTTTTATTGAGTAAATTGATTATTGCCATGTGGCTTGAAAACGGATACAACTTCAGCGGATAGGGTGTATAATATTCCGAATATGCGTCCGCTCTTATTTTACCTTTTATGGTCTTTATGTATTCCTTTGTCGTACGAAAAATATTCCGTGCATACTTCATCCCGTTTACGTAACATATTTCATCGCCGTAATAAGTAGGAATGGGTACTTCGATTATCTTCAGATTGTTGTGATTAGCTTTTATTATTATTTGCGTATCAAAATGGAAATCATCGGTGCAGTTCGTAAGCATAAGTTTTTTTAAACCTGCAATTGAATAAGCCCTGTATCCGGAATGAAATTCCGTCAGATCCATTTTTAAAGTGTGGTTCTGGAAATACGAAAGGATTTTATTTCCGATGAATTTATAAAACGGCATTCCTCCTTTTAAAGCGCCGCCGTATTTTGTCATCATTCTTGAACCGAGAACAACATCTGCTGTGCCGTTTACAAGCGGGGAATACATATCACTGAGAACTTCGGGTGCGTACTGCCCGTCTCCGTGAAGAAGTACAACTGCGTCAAAACCTTTCTCCGAAAAATACGCAAACCCTTTCTTCTGATTGCCTCCGTACCCGAGGTTCTTTTCGTTCAGGAATATGTTCAGTTTATCAAGCTGTTTAACCTGCTTGTAACCGAGTGAAAGCATGTAAGTATTATCTTTGCTCGCGTCGTCAAAAACTGCGATTTCGTCTATCTCGGCATAAACATCCTGCGGAATCCTGTCGAGAACTTTATTAAGCGTTGATACCGCATTATAAGCAACTACAAGTATTCCTATCTTCTTTCCGTTCTTCATATCATGTCAGTGGCGGTCACTTTTGCTTTCTCCGTTGATTAAGGTCTATTTCGGAGTGAATGCTCCCGTCATTTTCATCTTAATACTCTCGCGCTTTTGATTGACGGACGGATCTCTCGGGTCAAGTTCATTAAGCAGATTAAGAGCTTTCTGGTAATCCCCTTTCGCTTCATATATATCGAGTAATACCCTGTACGGATTGTAGTACGACTGTAAATTGTTCGCAGAATTCTTCTTGTCAGCTATTGCGTCAATTTCCGCACCTGCGGAGTATTCGTCAAATTTTATTTTGTCGCCTATGGTATTGTAAATCATTGCAATCTGATACATCTGTCTGTAATCCATTTTTACGACGTTCTTCGACAGCACCGTCTCCATTCTTTCTAAAGTTTCTTTGGCAAGGGCTTTTTTCGTCGAATCTTCTGCATAAGAGCCGGCAAGCCAGACGAACACAGTCCTGTACATTTCGAGCATCCTCTTCTGAGTTTGATCGAAGAACAGTTTATCATTAGTAAGTCCCCTGAACATAAAACCGTATTGAGGATTCTTATTCGGAACAACAGGCGGTTCAAAAAGACATTTCTTTGTAATTTCCTGATTTACAACTAAATTATTTCCTGAATTGGCTTTATAAGGAACAAGCCTGTGCGACATTCCCTCAAGCACAAGGTAATCTCCCAATCCCACAAAATTCTCGGGAGATACTGTTACGCAGAAATAAATAGGACGTTTCCATTTATTTGCTTTAATGATATCAAGTACAAGTAAATCATTGAATTTAATTCCTGTTATAGTTTTATTACCGGATTTTTGCCTTATAGTCGCGGGAACAGTGAATACTATCTTATCCTGAAGATTAGGATTATTTTTCATTGTATCAGGGAATACATCCTTCGGAGTTTCAATTGTGTAAACTTTTTTCTCATCCCATTCCCGGGGTCTCAGGAAATCGTTACTCTGAAGCTGTGCATCAGTGAATGTCATAGGAACTGTCAAAGCTCCGTAAGGTTTTTCATTTTTCAACTGTAGATTGTACCAGTCAGTCTGAGCGAGTGATAGGTTCACAATTCTTACATCCGTTCTCACACCGTAAGCCGCCTGAAGACACCATAACGGGAATGTATCGTTATCACCGTTCGTTATAAGTACAGCATCTTTCTCAACGCTTTGCAGAAGATTATATGCGTAATCATACGGGAAGTAATTGTCCGCCCTGGTCTGATTCGGATAAACTACCCTGAGCATGTTAAGAGGAACAAATACAAAAGCGAGAGCAAGAACGACAGTTGCCGCCGGCATTACCATCGCCGGTTTTACTTTTTCTTTTAGCAACTCGAGTATTCCGGCAACACCAAGCCCTATCCATAATGAAAAAGCGAAAAATGCCCCTTCATAGAAATAGTCCCTTTCCCTCGGCTGCGGGTCCTGCTGATTCTGGTACAGGGCAGTGACGACTCCCATCAATAAAAACATCATCAGAAACACAAAAGCCATTTTCCAGTCTTTCCTGAAATGATGAAATACACCGAACATCCCAAGCAGGAACGGTATTGCGAATAATTTCTTGAAATCAACTCCGTCTCCCTGATCATATCCCGCCCGTCCGATATATTGCCAGAAAACATAACGGTTGAACATTTCGTTTATCTGATACTTCCACATAAATTCGAGGTCGCTCGAATAATTTTCACGGGTTCTCCAGTGCTGTGGTTCCTGCGAATATCTTCTGGGCCAGATAAGCGGCTGTTCGCCGTATTGCTCGCGGTTTAAATACGATAAAAGCCTTTCCATATTATCCGGATTGTTTTCGTCAAGCGGAAGATTATCGACAGAAGACCTTTGAAGTACGGATATGTAAGTTGAGTAACCGAGAACTATAAGAAACAGGGAAAGGAAAAGAAAACTCAGAGGTTTTGATTTCTTTTGTAAAGAATAAATTATTCCGGTTATTAATGCCGCTACGATAATGAGTCCGCCGACCACAGGATTCGATTGTATAGCCGCCGGCATTTTTTTAACTATAAACGGATATATAAGAAAAAACATGAACATCGAAGCAATAATCGCCGCGAATAAAGTTTTTCTTTGATAATTATATCTGCGGAAATAAAAAATCAGTCCCAGGAGGAATGCGCACTGCACAACGAGCAGGTGAATTCCCAGTGCCAGACCGATAACATAAAATGCGAAAAGCAAATACCTGTCGCTTCCCGGTTCATCCGCGCGTTCCCACCATAAAATAAGTAAGTAAATGCACAGAGCCATGAGAAAAGTACCAAAACCGTAAACTTCAGCCTCCATTGCGTTAAACCAGAAACTGTCGGCAAATGCGAGAGACAGTGCACCGATAACGGATGACATTGTAATAAGTACCGAATCGAATGTCGATACGGGGGCGCCGCGCCAGTTTTTTATTACTTTTGTGATTACAAGATATAACAGTAGCACTGTTAGAGAACTCGCAAAAACCGATAAAAAATTCATTCTTAAACCGATATCTGCTGAAGTCGGAATCATAGTAAATATTTTCCCGACAAGTATATGCAATGGAGCGCCGGGAGGATGCGGAGTTGAAAGCGTGAATGCGCATGCGAGAAATTCACCGCAGTCCCAGAATGATAATGTCGGCTGTACGGTCATAAGATAGACTACCGTAGCGAACAGAAAAACGAAAGCCCCGGATATCCGGTTAAGAAGTTTGAAATTCATCGTCAGTATTTGTTTTATAAAAGTTTGAAATTACTCTAATTTTAACAGATATTCAAGATACAAACCGCTAATAATGTCGGATAAAAAGTCATAACATGAATTTCGATACTTTTGTTACTTTTTTAAATTTCACATCATTGAATTCTTCGAAATGTTTTTCGCCGCATTTGATTTTCAAATCTTCTTTATTACGAAAGCCGGAATCGTTCGCACTTCCCTATAATGCTTTAATTGGAATTGGACTTTTCTTGATTTAAAATAAGGATAATTTCAACTCAA
Organism: Ignavibacteriota bacterium; assembly: GCA_026390755.1. Lineage (GTDB taxonomy): Bacteria > Bacteroidota > Ignavibacteria > Tepidaquicellales > Tepidaquicellaceae > JAPLFI01. The sequence goes on along the minus strand of JAPLFI010000151.1, from coordinate 898 downwards.
GAAACCTGCCTGTCTACGCCAGGTAGATCTGTGCCAGGCAGAGGGGTACAAAAACTTCTGTTTTTAATCAACTTTGAATAAATTATTCAAAGCAGTATTAATGGTTATGAAATGATTTTTTTTCAACACGCAAAATTTTTTAATAATTTGCGTTTTTTCAATAGTGAAAAGTTTATGAACTTTAATAACTGAATCTTCCGGCAGCAATCCGTATTCTAAGTTTGTATTACCGAAAGGAATTGAATAATCGTCTTTGAACAAATTACTTGTGATTACACAAACTACTACATCTTTATGGCTATTATTATAATCATTATTTGAAACAATTAAACAAGGTCTTCTTTTTGACGAACTTAAATCCGAATATGGAAAAGGAATTAGAATAATTTCTCTTTGCTTATATTATATCCCAGCCACTTTTTTCTTTTGAATAATTTTCTGATTTCTGATACTATATGAGTTGCCAAATCTTCTGTGTTATTACCAAGATATAATCCGTATTTTTCTTGAAATACCAAATCAATTAATTTATTTACTTTCTTCATAAATTCTTTATCATTAAACATATTTGCTTCTTTTTTAAGCCTTTTATATTCATTCAAAGATATTGTTATTGTTTCCATGATAAACTTTTATTTTAATTTATTGAAAAAGAAACTAAAAATAAATATAAAAACTCAGAGTACTATATTCAATATTCAATGTTAAATGTTCAATGATCAATGTTGTGAGTAGTTACTCAGACTTGATTATAGAAAAGTCATTCGGATACACTTTTCGTATTCGAGCTAATTCGTGTAAATTCGTGTCTTACGTCTTAGAGTCAGATTACTTTATTCGCTTTGAATTCTTCAATCTCTTTTTCGTCATAACCAAGTTCCTTTAATAACTCAGCCGT
>JAPLFI010000555.1 GCA_026390755.1 Ignavibacteriota bacterium | reverse complement strand
CCCATACGGCGTTAAAGAGCTAAAATAATCTGTTCGATTTACAGGTAACCCATACGGCGTTAAAGAGCTAAAATAATCTGTTCGATTTACAGGTAACCCATACGGCGGTAAAGAGCTAAAAATATCTGTTCGATTTACAGGTAACCCATACGGCGGTAAAGAGCTAAAAAAATCTGTTCGATTTACAGGTAACCCATACGGCGGTAAAGGATATTGTCATCGTATGTTCTTAACTGCAAAACGGTTACAGTTTAATAGGAAAAACGACGTTTTATTTTTCAACGTTTTTTCGCGGGTTTATCAACTTCCGGTTTTGCGCCTTTTCTTGTATCATCTTTAACTGATTTTGCTGGTTGATCGAATGAATTATCCCTGTTAACCTCATCTTCAATAACCGTATTATCAACATCCTTATCGTGCTTTGCGTCTTTAATCATGCCCGGTTCATATCTCAACGCATCATAGCAATCAACCCTTCCATATCCGTAAAATTGATCCCATCCCTTTTTATCCTCGTATGAATCGCCCGTCATATCATGAGCAGTTGCTATTATTATTTTTTTTATGTCTTCGGGTGTCCTTGTCCTGTCCTGCGATAAAAGCAGAGAAGCAATCGCGCTGACGATTGCGGTTGACTGTGAAGTGCCGCTCCAGTATGTATCAAATTTGAACGGATCTTCATAATCAACTCCGTATATTTTATTTCCCGGCGCAACTACTGCAATATGTTTTCCCCAACAGCTTCCGCCTCCCCATGAAAACTTTACACAGCGCCTGTCATCCGAATCAGTAGCGCCAACGGCAAATATGCCCTTGAACGCCGCAGGATAATAATCCTTGCCGTTGCCTTTATTCATCATTGCCGCCGCGACAAATGCTCCGCGTAATGCGGCATACTCAACAGCCGTTTTAAGCACCTTTGAATAATCTTCGCCGCCTTCACTCATGTTAATAATTTTCGCTCCGTTATCAACGGCATACTTAAGCGATTTAGCCCACCATTCATATTCACCGGAATTATTATCGCTTAAATTCTTACAATTCATTAATCTGGATTTCGAATTAATACCCGCAAAACCGAAAGAATTATTCGTTTGAGCACCGATTACGGTTGCAATATTCGTACCGTGTCCGAAACCGTCGCCTGGGTTATTATCATCATACGCAAAATCCCATCCTTTGTAATCGTCAACATACCCGTTGTTATCGTCATCTATATCATTATCCGGTATTTCCTTTTTATTAATCCATAGTCTGCCTTTCAAATCGAGGCTCAGGTCTTCAATACCGGAATCGAGAATGGCAATAATTAAATCCTCATTACCGGTTTCTAAATCCCACGCTTTCTCCATATTTATATCAGCGCCGATCTTCGGAGCATTTGCGGAACTTGGTTTAATTGTTCCGGTGTTTTTTAAATACCACTGCCGTGAAAAGTACGTATCATTCGGGACTAAATTATCTTCCGGATTTTCTTTTCTTCCGGCCGCCTGACCGATAAAGTTAGGTTCAGAGTATCCGACATTTTCATCCATCGAATAATTATCAACGGCGGAAATTATATCATCAATATCTTTATTTGCGTAAAAAATATAAATCCTGTCCATTTCAAGATTCTGATACAAAGCGGGATCGCCGTTATTTACTTCGAAAACACGTTTAATCTTTGTTATACCGAACCGCTTATTTTTTTCATCTATAGAATATATTCCTGTTGTAAGCGATATTTCGGCTGTCGCTTCTGAGACTCCTAACGGTTGCTTCATCTTGACAAAGAACTTATTCTTACTACAGAGGGATTCAGCAGTATTGCTGTCAGTATATGATGGTCCCGGTATCAGTAAAATCATCGGCAGAAGAAAGCCAAATATCATAGTTTTAATATAAATCATCTGATTCAATTTAATTATATAATCCAAACAAAAAACAACTTTATTAAATTCTTTTCAAAGATAGAAATTAATTAATGAAAAATCAAATATCATCCTCGTTGTTAATACTGAAATCCCGATTATTTTGTTCCGCATATTCCTCAAAACGTATAAAATCTTCTGTATTATTTTTAATTGAAAAAACATAACTTACGCTATTACATGTCACTAACAAAGAAGGAATACTGGGACGATAAATACATCGGAGGAAGTTACAGCTGGGATATCGGAGGAGTATCGAGACCGATTAAGGAATACATTGATCAGCTTGCCGATAAAGATCTTCGTGTACTGATTCCCGGAGCAGGTAACGCTTATGAAGCAGAATACATGCACGATACAGGATTCAATAATGTTTTTATTCTTGAATGGTCAAAAGCCGCTGTAAATAATTTCTGCTCAAGGGCTCCTCATTTTCCCGTTGGCAGTATTATTACCGAAGATTATTTTAAGCACGAAGGAGAATATGATATCATACTGGAACAGACAT
>JAPLFI010000016.1:4046-6856 GCA_026390755.1 Ignavibacteriota bacterium | reverse complement strand
GAATCTGTTTCTGACGGTTCCAATTTCAGCAAGTCTTCTGCCTTTTTCCGAAGTATTGTTGCTTCTGTCTTGTTATCTTTCTTCATCGTACTAAAATTTTTTATTAAGAAACTGCTTAACACTTAACACTTAACACTTAACACTTAACACTTAACACTTAACACTTAACACTTAACACTTTCTTTCCGGAAGCGTAAAATAGAACGTGCTCCCTTTTCCTTCCTCGCTCTCCACAAGCAATTTTTCCCCGTGTTTTTCTATCAAGTCCTTACAGATAATCAAACCCAGCCCCGAACTTAATTCACCTTCCGTACCTTTACGGCTTGTGTCTATATCGAGACGGAAAAGATTATCAGTTATGTCTTTTCCCATCCCGATACCCGTATCCTTAATTGATATTTCAACTGAATTGTCCGGCATTGATTTTGCCGAAACAAATACACCCCCGCCTTTGTTTGTAAACTTTACAGCATTGGAGGATAGGTTACGGATTATGCTTTCAAGCATATTTCTGTCCGCAAAAACCGATAAGTCTTCAGGAATATCATAGTTGATAGAAATCCCTTTTTCCTTAGCGGCTTCCGTTACCAATGCCATAATCCCAGAAATTTTCGGTGACAATAAAAATAATTGAGGCTCAAAAGCAGTTAAACCCCTTTGCATCAGTGACCACTCTAAAAGATTTCCGAGTAAACTGTAAAGATTGTTGGCTGAATTTTTCAAATTTACTAAAATATTATGAATCTCATCCAGGGTCATGCTCTGCAATCTTTCAACCAGTATCTCTGTCAGCCCAAGAAATCCATTGAACGGACTTCGCAGGTCATGTGCAATGATTGAAAAGAATTTGTCCTTCTCGGCATTAGTTTTCTCTAATTGTTCATTTTTAAGTTTTATTTCCTCTTCCGCTTTCTTCCGCTCGGTAACATCCCTCAAAATTCCTTCATGGAACAGGATTTCCCCGTTTTCATCCGTATTATACCAGCCGTGATCTTCAACCCAAATCTCGGAACCATCCTTCTTTTTCATGCGGTAAACCTCCATTCCTTCCAGCTTTTCCTGCAGTACCAAGCTTTCCCGGTCGGTTGGCTCAAAATATAACTGCGTCTTTATATCAACGTCCATCAGTTCCTCTTTACTTTCATATCCCAGCATTTTAACCATAGCCGGGTTAGCCTCGATAAATTTTCCATCGTGTGTGCTTTTATACACGCCATCGGGAATCCTTACCACTAAATTGCGGTAAAGCTCCTCATTTTCTTGCAACTTTACCTCCGCCAGCTTCCGCGCGGTAATGTCTTTGGAAATGCATGTTACGAAAAGCACTTCTCCCTTATTATTTTTAATCGGATCCAGCATCGTTAAATAATACAGGACCTCGCCGGATTGGGCAACAACTTTGACCTCGATTTCACCCTTTTCGCCCGTCCGAAGCACCTGACGCACCATAGTTAGCCGCTTTTCCGCTTCATCATAAGGAAAAATGAAGTGAGGCGACTTTCCGGTTATATCTTTCGGATTTAGTCCAAAAACCTTTGCAAATGATTCATTTACAAATTTATAAGTTTCGTCGGGGTTGAAGCTGAAGATTGGGTCACTCGAATACTGTATCAAACTGCGATATTTATCTTCGCTTTCGCGCAGTGCCTCTTCAATTTTCTTGCGCCCGGTTATGTCAACTGCGTGAGTAAGCGATAATATTACCTTACCCGTTTCATCTCTTATCGGATTGGCAGTAGCATAGAAATACAAAGTTTTATCCGGTAAAGGAACTTCGACCTCTAACGACTCTCTTTCGCCGGTCTGAAACACTCTTTTTGTTGTTTCATAACGGTAATCCGCATGCTCTTTATCATAAACATCCCAGAAAGTTTTTCCGATAAAATAATCCGGGGTTTTCCCAAAAGTTGAAGCAAACAGATAATTCGTAAATTTGTATTCTCCTTTTTCATCCACACAAAAAATGGCATCACTTGAACTTTCAATAAGAGAACGATATTTTAATTCACTCTCGCGCAGTGCCTCCTCCTCCAGTTTCCATTCTTTGATGTCATTCGCGGTCACAATCGGTGCAAAGTCGTATAATTCAGTAAATTTTTCATTTGAAGTTTCGGCTTGCTCTTTTGCCAGCCTGAGTTCTTTATTTTCTGATTCCAGTCCGATTTGACACACTGCAAACTCGCGGATAAGTTCCCGCATTTCGGCTTCAGAAAGTTTTGAAGTTGTTTCTGACGGCTCCAATTTCAATAAGTCTTCAGCCCTTTCACGAAGTCTTGCCGCTTCTGTCTTGTTATCTTTTTCCATCGTACTCAAATTTTTTATTTTGAAACTGCTTAACACTTAACACTTAACACTTAACACTTAACACTTAACACTTAATCCTTTCTTTCCGGTATCGTAAAATAGAACGTGCTTCCTTTTCCTTCCCTGCTCTCCACACGCAATTTTCCTCCGTGTTTTTCTATAAAATCCTTGCATATAACCAACCCCAGCCCCGTACTCGATTCACCATCAGTGCCTTTTCTGCTCGTGTCTATATCAAGGCGGAAAAGATTATCTGTCATTTCTTTATTCATTCCAATGCCCGTATCCTTAACCGATATTTCAACTGAATTGTCCGGCATAGTTTTTGCCGAAACAATTACATTCCCGCCTTTGCGGGTAAACTTCACGGCATTGGAGGATAAATTACGTATGATGCCTTCAAGCATATTTCCATCCGCAAAAACTGTCAGGTCTTCAGGTATATCATAGCTAATAGCAATCTCTTTTTTATCAGCCGCCTCCGTTACCAGCGCCATACTCTCTGT
>JAPLFI010000016.1:0-4024 GCA_026390755.1 Ignavibacteriota bacterium | reverse complement strand
GGTCTTCAGGTATATCATAGCTAATAGCAATCTCTTTTTTATCAGCCGCCTCCGTTACCAGCACCATACTCTCTGTAATTTCCGGCATCAGTAAAAATAATTTCGGTTCAAAGGGAATTAAGCCCCTTTGCATGCGTGACCACTCTAAAAGATTTCCGAGTAAACTGTAAAGATTTGCGGCTGATTTTCTCATTGTCACAGCAATCTTTTGAATTTCCTCCAGCGTCAGGTTCTGCAACCCTTCCGCCATTATTTCTGTCAGTCCTAAAAATCCATTGAACGGACTTCGCAGGTCATGCGCAATGATAGAAAAAAATTTATCCTTCTCGGCATTGGTTTTTCGTAAATTCTTCTCACTCTCCAGCAATGCACTTTCCGTCCGTTTGCGCTCAGAGATGTCGCTATATGTAATGACAACCCCGTAATTTTCGATTAGAATAGGCGCGGCTGTTACGTTTATCCAGAGAATATCATTTTCTCCTTTAACTATTCCCATCTCAATATTTTCAACAACCCGATTTTCTTTTAAAGCTTTAACACTTGCAAATTCTTCGTTTGGGAATGGTGTTCCGTCTTTTTTTATAATATTCCATTCCACGCCGTGTATTTGGCGTTTTAACTGCTCTTCTTTTGATAACCCAAGCAACTTCTCGGCGATCTGATTGCTTTCAATAATATTGCCGTCTTTGTCGCTTATTGTTATGCCAAGAGGAAATGAATCGAAAAGAACCTGATATTTTGCAAGACTTTCTCTGAGTAGTTCTTCCTTCAGCTTGTGCTCAGTGATATCATTTATTATTACGGCAAACTGATGCTCCTTTGGTCTATAGGCAATAACTTCATAGTATTTGCCCATATCTTTTGAATAGTTTTCGTAGTTCAGCAGTTTACCTGTTAAAGTTACCTCTCCATATTTCTCAATCCAATAAGGCTCAATATTTGGTAAGACCTCCAGAACTGTTTTACCAAGAACTTCCTCCCGCCTGAGCCCTGTCTGCTTTTCAAAGCTTTCGTTTAATTCAATAAATCTGTAATCTACCACCTTGCCGGTGTTATCATATATTACTTCGTGCAGTGCCAGACCTTGCTTCATCTGCGTAACAAGAAGCTTGAACTTCTCCTCGCTCTCCCGCAGAGCCTCCTCGGCTTTTTTCCGCCCGATAATGTCTATTTCGAATGATGTCTTTAATGCATTATGCTCTTCGTGTAATTCCTGTAGCTCTTTTATAAGTTCCTCTTTGGATTTATTCTGATAATTCATATCACCTTATTAATATTATTGTCATTTGATGTCAGTTTTCACATTTTTTAATTATTTTTATTCCCTCTCTCCTATACACTTTTTTATCATCGAAATTATTTCCCCTTTTATAATGGGTTTTAATATATAATCATTACACCCTGCCTCAATTGCCTTTTCTCTGTCACCAATCAGTGCATAAGCCGTTTGCGCTATGATGATTACATTCTTATTAAATTTTCTTATCTGTCTCGTGGCTTCATATCCGTCCGTTCCCGGCATTATAATATCCATCAGCACTACATCAATGTCAGGATTATTACGGCAAGCCTCAACTGCTTCGATCCCTGTCTTTGCATGTAAAACTTCTTTGGTGATTGTTTTTATTAGTAGTTTAAGTAATCTATCAGATTTTTCATCGTCTTCGGCTATTAATATTTTCAGGTCTTTAATCTCACCGGAATGTTCTGCTCTCAAAACAGCGTTAAAATATTCCCCGGCATTGCTCTGAACATTTTCCGGTATCGTAAAAGTAAATAACGAACCTTTCCCTTCTTCGCTCTCAGCACGCAATTTCCCTCCGTGTTTTTCTATGAAGTCCTTGCAGATGATTAACCCAAGCCCAGTACTCGATTCATCTTCCGTGCCTTTTCGGCTCGTGTCTATATCAATGCGGAAAAGATTATTAATCATTTCCTTATCCATCCCGATACCCGTATCCTTGATTGATATCTCAACTGAATTGTCCGGCATTGTTTTTGCCGAAACATTTACAACCCCGCCTTTGTTTGTAAACTTCACGGCATTGGAGGATAAGTTACGTATGACGGCTTCAAACATATTTCTATCAGCAAAGACTGTCAGGTCTTCGGGAATATCATATTTAATAGCTATCTCTTTTTTATCAGCCGCCGCCGTTACCAGCGCAATACTCTCTGTAATTTTCGGCATCAGTAAAAATAATTGAGGTTCAAAAGCAGTTAAGCCCCTTTGCATAAGTGACCACTCTAAAAGATTTCCGAGTAAACTGTAAAGATTTACGGCTGAGTTTTTCAAGCTCACCGCAATCCTCTGAATCTCCTCCAGCGTCAGGTCCTGCAACCCTTCCGCCATTATTTCTGTCAGCCCAAGAAATCCATTAAACGGACTTCGCAGGTCATGCGCAATGATCGAAAAGAATTTATCCTTCTCGGCATTTAGCTTTCGTAAATTCTCCTCCGATTTCTTCCGTTCGGTGATATCCTGTATTGTGCCAATCATAGTTATTGGCTGATTATTATCATCAAATTCAAGCCGTCCTAATCCATGCACCCAACGCTCTTCTTTATCATTCTTCCTGATGATAATATATTCTTTATCAAATTTTGTTTTGTTGCCTACTACTTCCTGAATAAAGTAATCAGTCATTATTTTTTGCCATTCAGGATGAATAATTGATGCCCATCCTTCAACAGATTTATCAAAATCAGAATCTATTCCCCAAATGGTATCGAGCACTTCCGAGCTTACCCATTTGCCGGAAGTAATATCCATAGTATATATTCCAAGCTTAGCGATGATTTGAGTTTCCTTTAAGAATCTTTCGCTCTCCCTCAGTTTCTCCTCCTCCCGTTTCCGCTCTGTTATTTCAACCGTAGTCATAAGGCAATGTTTGCTATTCTCGGTTACGATACCGGTAATGTAAATATGCATCGGGGAATTGCCATCGGTTGAAAGTGCAACTTCGCATGATTCTTTTGTATTGCTTTCAAAAACTTTCCTTAAAAAGTCAGTAAAAACCTGCCGTGTATCTTCGGAAACATATAAACCAAATCCGCGGTTAACTAACCGCGAGCGTTCATGCCTAAGCATTTTTGCCCCGCTGAGGTTTAGCTCAATGATTTCACCCTCTTTAGAAAGTGTAAAATATCCCGTCGGTGCAAAGTCGTATAATTCGGTAAATTTTTCGCTTGAAATTTCGGCTTGCGCTTTTGCCAGTTTGAGTTCTTCGTTTTCTAATTCCAGTTCTATCTGATGCACCTCAAGCTCGTGAACGAGTCTCTGCGTATCGGCTTTTGAAATCTGTGCTCCTGCCTTTAACGGCTTCTTTTTCAATAGCTCTTCTGCCTTTTCGCGAAGTCTTACCGCGGCTTCTGACTTGTTATCTTTTTTCATATCACCGAAAACTTAATTTTCAAACCGCTTAACACTCTTTTTTATCATCGCAAATAATTTATCTTTATTAAATGGTTTTGTAATATAATAATCACACCCCGCAGAAAGAGCCCTGTGCTCAGCGCCGGTTTCTGCATGTGCTGTTACTGCAATTATCGGAAGGTCTTTCCTGAAAGATTTTATCCGCTTTGCGGCTTCAAATCCATTCATGACGGGCATTTTCAAATCCATCAGTATCAGGGAAATATCAGAACGTTCACGGCAGAACGACACAGCTTCTTTGCCCGTTTTTGCGCTCAATAATTCGACTGACGAATCCTTTAATATTTCTTTTATGTAAGCGGAGCATGTATTATCATCCTCAGCTATAAGTATTACGGTTTTGTTAGCCGTGATGCCAGACGGAATTGTAAAGAAGAATGTTGAACCTTCCCCTTTTACAGATTCCAGTCCTATTTGACCGCCTAACAATTCCAACAGCCCCTTTGCAATAGATAAGCCCAGTCCACTGCCCTCGTGACCTCTGGTACTTGAAATTTCCTCCTGCATAAAATTGTCGAAAATTCGATTTCGGACTGTAGGCTTTATACCAACTCCCGTATCCCGGACAAAAAATCTGAATGAATTACT
>JAPLFI010000354.1 GCA_026390755.1 Ignavibacteriota bacterium | reverse complement strand
CTTAACATTATCTCCCTGGGCGTTTAAGTTCAGAGAAAATACGATTACAATAGCACTAAAGAAAGCCGCTGACAGGAATAACTTTTTCATAATTTTATTATTATGTTATGATTTCTACTTTATTATACATAATAGAAAAAATGTTTGTATTATTCAATAGCACAAAAAAAATCGGGTAAATTTCAGAATACAGTATTTGCCCGAATAAATATTTAAAACTCGTCTTAATGTTTATTTGACCAAAATCATACGTTTCACGTTAATAAATCCGTCTGCAGTCAGTTTGTAAAGATACACTCCGCTGGGATAATGCGATGCATTAAAAATTGCTTGGTAACTACCTGAAGGTTTTTTTTCGTTTACAAGGGTTTCAACTTCCCTGCCGAGCACATCAAATACTTCAAGTTTCACAAAACTGCTTTTTGGTATATCGTAGTGTATTTTTGTTGTCGGATTAAACGGATTCGGGTAATTTTGTGATAATGAATATGAAGCCGGTGAATTATTAAATTCCCCTCCGATTCCCGAATGATAAAGCTCTATAAAATTCCCGGGTGTTAAATCCCTCCCGACAAGTCCCGGATAAGTGGGAGAATACCTTTGTACCCTGAACACCATATTCATGTATTCACCCGGATGCGTCGGGTCCTGCGGAATGCTGTCTCCCTGATATAACGGTCCCGTGTTAATAACTGGATTTATATATTTCCAGATAAGTTGTTTGCTATATGTTACTTCCAGAAAATTCCCGTGGATACCGTCACATATCAGTGTATTTCCGTTCGGCAAACGCTGGGCTCCCGAAATAGCCCATGAATACATTGAAGCCGGCGGAGTCGCGGAATAGGTCCATGCCAGACTTGCCGGACCGAAAGCTGTACCAGCCGCCCGAAAATAAAAACCCAGACTGTCAACAGGCGGTGTAAACTCATCAATAGTTGAATAATTCCTGTTAACTCCGTTATTAAAAGCCGTAATGTTACCAGTACCTGGGTAAGTCGAATCAATCCATTCGGCGTCATGCTGTTCGAATAGTTTTTGATTGCTTGCATTTCCCATCTTATAACAAACTGGGTTACCCCAACGGTAAAGAAGGTCACCGCCTTTTCCGTATCTGCCGCCTGTGTGACCTGCCGCCTGCGTAGTCGTTGTAGAGTGGTCAATGACCCATACTTCACTGTTTCCACGGACACTCAGAATAATCTGATCGAACTTTGCATTATAGGCAATGGAATTCATGTGATTCCAGAAACAGGGTAACTGCCTGCCGTCACCATCGGCATCAATAAGTTCCGCATGATTTGCCACGACTCCGTAATTTGATTTTGTCGAATCGTAATCCTGAACTAAGTGATCCCAAACATGCCACTCCCAGACGATATTGCCGCCGGAAGGATATGCGGGCTGAACTTCGATAACATAATCAGGAAGCATGTATCCTCTGGTACTGATTTCAGGCTGATATTTGCTCGGGTCAAATCCCGCCGCCGATAGCTGACTTAAGGTTTTCTTTTCAACGGCAAGAAGAAGTATATTTCCGTTCGGAAGACGCCTTATATCATGATGCGACTGGTAATTCTGAGTAGCGTATTCAAACTGCCAGACTAATGTATCGCCCCAAGTATATTCCTCAATTCTTCCTCCTTCACCTCCTCCTGCATTAATATAACCCGGTATCATACACGACCTTAATAAATTTCCGTTGGGAAGTAAATAAACGGATTGCCCCGGAGGGTACTGGCTATTTGACCATTTATGAATCAACCTTCCCTCATTATTGATTAAATATGTTGCTGTGTATAATTTGGGAGCCATAAGGGTATAACCTTTATAGGTTAATGCTGTATCATTGATAAATAAGCCCACGGTTTGAGTCTGAGACAATAATACAACGGGGATGATAAGAAGAAGAAAAATAAGAATAAAAATAAAGCCGATTAAATTTTTTTTAGACATAATTTTTTATTTAAAATTAAAGAGTTTAATTATTTCAAAAAAATCATTTTTATATTTTTTTGTATATTACCTGTTCTTAAAAAACAAAAGTATATTCCGCTGTTAAGGTTTGCGGCATCCCATCGATATGAATATGTGCCCTGATTAAGGACTTCATTAATAAGAGTTGCGACTTCCTGTCCGAGAGAATTATAAATTCTCAAAGTTACGATATCCCTTTTAGGCAAAGAAAAAGAAATTGTTGTACTCGGGTTAAAAGGATTCGGGTAATTCTGATAAAGTTCAAAATTTTTTGGTATTTCATTATTCTCATTAATACCCGTTGAAGATGAATAAACATACCGGGCGACACGAAAACCAACATGATACCATGGATGGTTAGGGTCCAATGGTCCCCTATAATATGAAGGATTCCGGTTTGCAACTCTCGAATGTCCCCATTGACCGTTATACCAGTTTCCTCCGCGCATACCACGGTAAGGCTTGCCGTCGGGCATGATAAATCCGGTTTCGGGTCCTTTTGGATTTCTGTAAGGACTCACGCTGTAATAATTCTGTCCGTACCAGTCATTTACAAACTCCCAGACGTTTCCTGCCATATCATAAAGACCGTAAGCATTAGAACCGTTTGTTGTCTGATAACTTGATGCAGTTCCGGGCCAGTTATAATCAGTCTTTAACCGTAACTGTCCGTTATAGAATCCGGCAGGTGTAGTAAACGGTTCTGAACCCGTTTCATACGGGTCGCCCGAACTCGGCCAGTTTGCAATGGATAAATTCATAGAATCATTTCCCCACGGAAAAACGTAATAAGGATTGTATTGTCCTCCGCGTCCCGCATATTCCCATTCAGCCTCTGTGGGAAGGCGGATTCCGTTTTTAGTGAAATCACAGCTCCATGTTGAAAGATTATAGCATACCGGAAGTCCGAGTTGCTGGCTCAGCCAGTTACAATAAGCGGCAGCACCGAACCACATTACTCCGACAACAGGATGATTTGCCCTGAAATCAATAACGGAAAAATTCGTTCCGTTCCAGCCGATACTGCTGTATGATGCATACTGATTAATGAAACAATAGATATTTGTATCACCGACTGCGTAAACAAGGTTATTCCGCACTTCGATTAACGCCTGTAACTTCGCCGAGTTCAGGTAATCACAGAACTGCTGATTTGTTAATTCGTAAGTCCCTATGTATATAGAATCTACATGCACTGTATGCAGAGGCAGTTCATCGCTCGGATGCTGAGGGTCAACATATCCATGATGATCGCCCATTACGAAGTCACCGCCTTTTATTAATGTGAGACTCGGGAAATCCAGTGGTAAAGTGGATGCACCTCTGACACAAATTACATTATACTGATTGGTTTTATTGTCATAAGTAATCAGCCCGTAGGCAAAATTCAGATACCATGCTTTTACGGTCTGACCATCTTTTATGTTCGGCAGACGCCAGTCACTATATCCCGCAGGACTGAGATTCTCGCAATAGCTGAGCGCCTGTTCCCACGACATGATATTTGTACTTAATATTTTCTGCCATGTGAGTCCGGAAAACAAATCTGTAATAGTTCCGTTGTTATTATCACGGAAGTGAATCGCCATATTAATCACGGGACTTCTGACAGCCCTGACATGGAAACGTTTTGTGCCTCCGGCGCTTATCGTTTCAGATTTCGGATGGGCGCCGATACCTCCGCCTGCATTTGCAGACCAGATTTTTGTTAAATCATCAATTTGTCTGTCGCCTGACCACCAGTATTCAGCAAGAGTTTTTGTGAAATAATTTGTATCAATTGCGGGATGGCTGTTTCCGTGATTCAGAATACTGAACAGTTCATGGCTGTCCGGGATTCTCCAGTCGGAATATCCTCCGAGTACAAGATTACCACAATATGTCAGCGCATTTTCAAAAGTCATTTCACCACCGTCGGTTTTTTGCCAGATTAAACCCGTTATGTTATCCGTAATAGTTCCGTTGCTGTTATTTGTAAAAGACGGAGCATTGATAAGATAATCCGAGTCTTCTCCGAATGTCGGAGTATAATCAGCGGTTTGTCCCGTATCGGGCAGTCTGAACGGACTAAGCGTAAAGGCATACGACGAAATAATAGACAAACTGGCAATTAAAGTAATGATAATTTTTTTTAACATGACGTACTTTATTATTTATTTTATTAAAATCATTTTCCTGCATTCGGTATAGTTACCGCTTGTAATTCTGTAAAAATAAATTCCGCTTGAGAGCGAGAACCTCTGTGAATCGAAAGAAACGGTATATGTACCGGGTTTCCTGTATTCATTAACAAGTGTTGTTATTTCCTTTCCGGTCATATCATAAACCTTTAACTGAACATTGTTAGCGGTTTGTATGGAAAATCTGATAGTAGTTCCCGGATTAAACGGATTCGGATAATTCTGTTCAAGTGAAAATTTATCAGGAACGGAATAGAATTCTTTTACATTCACTACAGAGCCTGACGTATCAATTGTATATGAATAGCTTACATCTCCGTTATGTCTTTGAGTATTCTCTTCGGCAGGAAGATAGGTCCTGATATATTCCACTTTTGCGCTTGTGCTTGTAACCGTTACTGAAAGATAGCCGCGGTTCGGAATAAAAACTCCGTTCACATATCCATATTGTGAAGCTGATATTTGTGTGTAACTTTTAGAAGATGGCTGAGGCACTTCCTGATAAACCACTCCGTCTTTCATTTGAAATCCAAAGAAATGGTCATGTCCGTGGAAAAAAGTTGCTTTGTTCTCTGCCATCAAAGTATGTATCGGCTTTCCCCAGCCCGGTCTGTAAGTATCAAATCCCCATGTAGAATCTGCATTTCTGCCGCCCATTTCAAAAAGATGCGCAACTTCCGTTCCTCCCCGCGCATCGCTGCTATTTCCGCCGACCAGATTATGGCAGAAGAAAAATTTGAATTTAGCATTACTCGTTGTAATGACATTTTTAAACCAGTTATACTGTGCAGAGCCGAGTGTCCAGCCCCAGCCCGGTTTGCTCTTTGTGTACCAGAAAGGATCAAGAACAATAAAAAGAGCGTTTCCCCACGTCCACGAGTAATAGTTCTGGCGTAAGCCAACATAAGGTTCGGCGATTGTATCACCTGAATAAAACAAGTTTGGTTCGGGATTCGGATAATAAAATTTCCGCGCATTTGTTGCCCACACGGGAAGATTATTTGCAGTGCTATCAAGACGCCAGCCTAATTCCCCTTCATGATTCCCCAGCACGAGAAAGAGCGGAACAGAATGACACACAATATCAAAATATGACCTTAAAAGAAGATGACGGTCTCTGATTGTTACCGGATTTTGAATCGCAAGTTTTTCCGACATAAAAGTGTCGCCCAGGTCAATAAGGAAATCCGGTTTCTTTGAAAGAATATTCTGAAGAGTTAAAGTATAAACGGCAGGATTTGAATTTGTGTCCAAGTGCGGGTCAGCCTGAATAGCAAAAGAGAATATGCCACCCGGTAACCTTTGCGTATGAAAACTATGACTAATGCGTGATAAATAAGCAGAGGTACCGGTTTCGCGGTATCTCATTCTGTAAAAGTATTGAGTATCAGGATTTAAATTTCCTAAAGTGAATACAAAAGGAATACTGTCTGAACTGTTTTGCACACCTGTCTGGCTTAAATAGTTCAGCGAATCGGTTCCGTATTCATAGTATACATATAAACTTTTATTTGTACATGCATGAATTGTAACTGAATTTGATGTGGGCCTGCCAAGAAGCTCCTTACAAAAAAACTGCAGGCTGTCCGTATTAATATTTAAGTTTCCGCTGAATTTTATTTCCGGCGCAAAGCCTCTGACAGGCGACATGAATAGTTGCAATGAAATTGCAAAAGTTACAAATACAGCAAGATAGTTTTTCATTTATATATTAAAGTTATAGTTTTCATTTCTTTTCTTACTTCAAAAGTACCATACGCTTCGTAGCGGTAAAACCGTCCGTTATCAGACTAAAATAATAAATTCCGCTTGC
>JAPLFI010000090.1 GCA_026390755.1 Ignavibacteriota bacterium | reverse complement strand
CTTTATCCGGCAGTTGGTGGTTATGGAGGAAGAAAAGTGCTGATTGATAAATTTAATAATCTGTTTGTTGTAGGAAGCGGGGCGGATTCATCAATAGTTATAAAATATTCAATAAGCACTGGTATTGTAAATCCAAATCAAAATGTTGTTCCAAGTTATAAATTATATCAAAATTATCCAAACCCTTTTAACTCCTCAACTGTCATAAGTTATTCTATGCCGGTTAAAGGTTATGTTCAAATCAAAATATATGATTTAATAGGCAAAGAAACTGTATTATTGGTTAATGAAAATAAATCATCTGGGAATTACTGGGTTAATTCTACTATTGTTCCTATATTCAAAGGCGGAGACGAACCGCATGAATTTCTCGCAATCAGGTTTGAAATAACAGACAGGAAAAATGCTGAACTTGAAATAGTATCATATGATACCTAAGCAATATAAAAAAGAACAGAATAAATAAAAACACTAACGGTCAGTTGGTAATAAATCAATATACTGACTGATTACAGATTTAGATAAACGAGTAATTAAAGAAATAGAATTAACATCAAAATCTTTAGCATATAAAAGTTTAATAGCTTCAAAATCTCTCAGGTATCTTTCGACAGCTTCCTGAGAATGATTAGTTCTTTGACATATAGACGGAACAAGGTAACCTTTAAGATAAAGTGCAATAATTTCTTTTTTATGAGTTTGCCCTCCTCCAATTAATTGAATATTACCCCTTGTGGGTAAATCTCTACCGTAGAGAGAAGCATATTCACGGACATATACCCCGGCAGTGTACTCGTTAACTCCGAGCAAAACGGCAAGGTCAAGTTGAGAGAGCAAAGCTCCCTGGTCGAAGGCTTGTTGAGTCCAACGTTCAATTTTTTTAATTCTGATTTCTCGATAATGAAGGGGTAATTTCATATCATTGATATCGTCATCGGAGATAATATCAAGAACGACAGGTTTAAGTTTAGTTTGAGCGATAGATTTACCTTTTTTTGGGAACTCATCAACAAGTACGGCATGCCAGACCATCTGTCCTTGTTTAACAAGAGAGTTATCGTGAATGCGGTAATAATTATCAATAAGCAGTAAGATATCATCAACAATAGCATTAACGGTAACGACGCCTTTATCATACCCGTATTGATTAAGAAATTTATCTACGAGAATTGCTTTCAGTGTTTTACCTTTAATACGAAAATGCCTTCTCTCTGCGACAGATTCTTTAGAGTGATTTCTTGTATCACGGGGGATAAATTTAAGTTTACCTAAAACAGCGTTAGACATAGTATTTACCTCACTTTCCGGGTTTTTACAGTCTTTTTTTTACCGTCAGGTTTACCTTTCGGCAACGACTGAAAAATGAGTTTAAGTTTGGCATTATTGTCCTTAGAGTATTTATTAAAAAGGATAATATATTCACCAATAAGTCTGTTAGAGAAACCGGTAGAGATACGAATTTGATCAACAGTAAAATTATTCTTGTGAAGCAGGACAATTTTAGAGAAATCCTGAATATATCTTTTGACGGCAGTTTCAGAATGATGAGTTCTTTTTTCGATATCAGAGAACATATAACCCGAGAGATAAAGATCGAGGATTTGAGATTTATGAGTAGAACCTCTACCCATATCGTGTCTCCAACCACGGGAAGGAATAGTAAGCCCGTTTCTTCTCATGGCGGCAACATCTCTTTTGATAGTAACGACGCTTGTAGTAAGAAGAAAAGCAATATCTTCATAAGAAAGTAAAGCGCCTTGTTCTATAGCTTCTTTAGTGATACGAAGAAGTCTATGTTGTCTTAAACCTCTGAGACCTGATTTATGATAAATGTCAATATCCTGTTCGGGGACGTGCAGATTGAGTCGTACAGAAGTTTTCTTGCAAAGGGTGACTGGTTTACCGGCAGGTTCACGATCATCAACAGCAAGATAGTGAATTTGTCCTGAAGAAAGTTCGAGACCAACATGAGCGGAGAAATAATTTTTAATTTGCTTAAAATAAGCTTCGGCTAAAATCGGAGTAAGGTTAAAATCTTCTGCGATAGAATTGATGATTGAGTTTTCTACAGACTTAGATTTAAGTCTTTGTTTAAATAAATGATCCATAATGATACCAGTTAAATTTATGAAAAATAGTTAAAATTTCCTTTGGTATCAAATGATACTAACTAAAAATAATTTATAATTTCAATTCAGGGCATCTCTTCACGGAGTATCCTTAGAATTACCCTGCCCCCTGGAATTCATAGCCAGGGGGTTTTTTTATAAAAACTGAATTGAGGTGTATTAAAAAGAAGTTACACAGAGTACGCAGAGAAGACGCAGAGTTACACAGAGATAAGGTCTTTTTGAGAGTGAATAAAAGATAAAACAAAATGATAATAATTTATAGTACAGATTTATTTCGAAAACCATTTATATCCGGGAATTAATTTAATAGATTTTCCTTTATTT
>JAPLFI010000101.1 GCA_026390755.1 Ignavibacteriota bacterium | reverse complement strand
GCATATCATCCGCTGACTATTGAAGGCAAGAAAACGGCGGGATTGGAGATTTTTGCGCAAAACGGATTCAAAGTACCGGATGCAATTATTATTCCGGTCGGAGACGGTGTCATTCTGTCAGGAGTGTATAAAGCTTTTTATGATTTATTGAATGCAGGGTTGATTAATAAACTGCCGAAATTAATTTGCGTTCAGGCGGCATCGTCTAATGCTGTTCACAATTTCATTAAAACCGGTGTCTATAAAGATGCCGTAAATCCATCTACAATTGCCGATTCAATTTCCGTGAAAACTCCTTCAAATGCTTATATGACAAAAAAAGCCATCGAAGAATCAAAAGGATTTTCGATTGAAGTTACTGACAATGAAATAATGAATGCGCAAAGGACTCTCGCAGAGGCAACGGGAATATTTGCCGAGCCTTCCAGCTCAGCGGCTGCGGCGGCTCTGAAAAAGATAAACGATAACAATTTGCTCGATGCTGATGAACAGGTAGTGCTGTTGATAACAGGGCACGGATTAAAAGATATTGATGCTCCGGCTAAATATTTTTTTACTAAACAGCCGGACAATATTTAAACATTTTTTTCATGTGTCTGTTAATAAATGTAAAATAAGTTCTTCATTCCTATTCGTCACCCAGACAGTAGAGCCAGCCGTCTTTCGAGCCGATGTAAATTCTTCCGTCCCAGGCAATCGGAGTCGCTTCGAATCCTCCCTGCCTCTTATCAATCAATTGGAACTCTGCTTCTGCATTGTAACCGAATAAATACAGACCGGAATAACCTGCTGCGACTAATCTATTCCGCAAAATTATAGGCGAGGAAATCGAAGCCCCTGTTTTATATTTATAAACTAATCTCGGTTTCGCGTATTTTTGTCTTCCGTCAAATCCAATTTCCGTTTCTCCTTCTTCAAATGCATTATGTTCAACCACGTAAACATAACCGTCAATACCCGTGAATGCGGCGAGATGGAGCTCTCCGTCCTGCGTATAATTATCGTTGACTGCGGGACTCCCTATAACTCCGCCGTCCCAGTCGAAAAACGATTTGTTATTTACTGCAAAATACCAGACCACGGCTTCATCCTCCGTTTTCGAAGGGTCAAGTTTAAGCACTCCGCCTCTTCCCTGTATATATTGCTTTTCAACTGTTACAAGAATACATTTATCGAATGTAGCAACGCAGGAACCGTTCAGGTCAGACCCGATATAAAAATCCCACGTGATTTCTTTTTTTATTATATCATATCCGTAAACATGCCCCGACCCCGCCGCTATGTACATCATATTGCCGATTCTGCAGGGCGATGATTCTGTAATTACATTGCTTCCGTGTCTGCTCAGGTCGGATTTATCATAAAGTTTAATTTCCTGTATAATTTCAGGTTCGTTATAATCACCGGAATTTTCCGCTGATGAAACATCCGGATTAAATACAGTAAATATACCGTTTTCAAATCCGACGTATGCCGTATCATTCACAACGGATGCCGAGCCGTCAACGTCACGACTGCCGCTTTCAGTTCTCTTCACATTGATTCTGTAAAGCTCTTTGCCCGTAATACCTGAAATACCCCTGTAACTCCATATATATTTCGAGCCCATATAATATTTATATCCCTGCCGAGTTCCCTGTAATACGACTAATCTGTTATCTTCTTCTTTCCCGTTTGCATTATACCAGAGAGTTCCTGTAGCCTTTATCACATCATCAAATTCATATTCCCAGATAAGCTCTCCCGATTCAGCGTCAATTTTTTTCAGATTATGATCTAAAGCCCCCTGAAATAAATATAATTTACCTTTTTCCGAAATTAAAAGCGGCTGTCCCGTCCATCCCGCACCGAAAAGTATTGCATCTCCGTTCGGCATACGCGACCTACCGCCGCCAAGCCAGTGTTTCCATATTAAATCGAGTTTAGAAGGAGCGGTATTTCCGTAATAATTTCTGCTGTTATTACCCAGAAATGTAGATATGAGAAGCATAATATCCGCATCCTGAGCTTTATCGGAATTATTGTTTTGTGTTATTGAATCTGCGGATTTATTTTGAATTGTTGAATCACGGGAACTCTCTGAGGTAATATTGTTATTATCCGGACTGTATTTTTTTTCCTTACACGACGAAAATATTATTAATATCAGGTATAGAACTAAGAAATAATATATCCTCGTACTCTTAATCAAAATACATTTTTAATTCGTGTAAATTCGTGTCTGCAGTTCTTTGTTCTTATTCTTATTCTTGTTCTGTTAATCTGCGGCAATAGCTCTTCGTTTTTTTTGTGAATCTGTGGCAGCAGTTCTTTGTTCTTAATTTTCCATTACTTAACACTTAACACTTAACACTTAATCACTTAGTACAATTCCCGCTCGACGATTTCACAAAGTATATGACCGATTGTTATATGCGATTCCTGAATGCGCTGAACGTTATCAGACGGAACACATATTGAAAGGTCGCATTCACTTTTCAGTTTCCCTCCGGAAGCTCCGAGCAGTCCGATAGTGTAAATTCCCATTTCGCGTGATTTATGAACTGCGTTGATTACGTTCTTTGAGTTGCCGCTTGTTGATATACCGATAAGTACATCGCCTTTATTGCCGATACCTTCAACCGAGCGTGCGAATATGCTGTCAAAGCCGATATCGTTTCCGCCGGCAGTGATATTGGAGGAATCCGTCGTGAGCGCTATCGCTCCAATTGCCTTTCTCTTAATATCATGTGAAAGGCGCACCATAAACTCCGTTGCCAGATGCTGGCAGTCGGCGGCGCTTCCTCCGTTGCCGCAGAGCAGTAATTTGTGCCCTGCCCGAACTGCTTCAATAAGCTTGTCCCCCGCCGCATTGATTCCGTCAAAACAGGATTCGAGAACTTTCAGCTTTATATCGGAACTTTCCCTGAGTGACTCTTCTATGAAATTTTTTCTTCTGAACATATTATTTATCGAGAATATTTTGAATTATTTTTTGCGATGTGCCGAGCGTTGATTCAAATACGAGGCGGCATTTTGAGCCGGTTTCATCCCGCCATGCGCGGTCGGAAAGTAAACGGCGGAAATCCCTGTAGAATCCGTTGCGGTTTTGCACAAGTATGCCGCATCCGTTTTTAAGCAAAATTTCATCTTCATCGGAATTTTTCACCTCGTTTGAGAATAACACAGGCAGGTTGAAAATAGCGGGTTCAAGGACGTTATGCAATCCCGATTTGAATCCGCCGCCCACGTATGCCACATATCCGATGGAATATAAACTCGCAAGTTTACCGATACAGTCAATTATTATAAAATTCTCGCCGTTGTAATTTCCTATATCCGAATACCTTATGGATTTCAGGTTTAAATATTTTTCTTCTGTGTTTCTTTCTATCAGTTTAATTTTTGTTTCCTTTGGTTCATGCGGCACGAGTATAGTAAGCAATTCCGGTTCGTATTCGGAAATTCTGTCAATCACCGGAAGAATTATTTCTTCGTCTTCTTTCCATGAGCTTCCCATTATGAAGACTTTTTTATTCTCGTAAATCTTTTTATCGAAAACTTCCTGAATGTTGAATGTCTTCGACGCTTCATAAACACGTTCAAACTTTGAATCTCCCGTTTTTATAATTTCCGTGCCGAATTCCTCCATGATTTCAGTGTAGTTTTGCTGGTCAGCTTCGTCAATCGTGAACATCTTATCAATCATTCCGTACATTGTCTTTTTGAAGGAACGTATTACCGGCAGTTTCCAAAATACATCTTTTTCGTTGAAACGCGCATTTGCGATTATGAGACGAATATTTCTTTTCTTTGCCGCATAAAGAAAGTTAAACCATAAGTCATAACGCATTAATATTATTAGGTCAGGTTTTATCGTATCAAGAAAAACCGTTACGCGCGGGATTGAATCAAACGGCAGATACGATTTCTTAACAGACGGATACGGAAGTTTGGAATTATTGAATCCGGACGGAGAAAAGAAAGTTGAGACAACGCTGTAATTTCGTTTAACAAGTTCATCAATTAACGGGATTGACTGCTGAAATTCGCCTAAAGACGAAGAATGTATAATAACACGTTTCGAATCGGGATTGAAGTTCCAGTTTTTAATTTCACCGGGAATATGCCTGCGTCCGCGGAAACCGGCGCGCGCTTTTGAATTGAAAATAGAAAAGCCCCTGAAAGCAAGCCATAACAGGGGCAATAAAATAACGTTATAAATAACGAACCAGAATTTTAGCATAATAAAAGAAATATCAGACTTCCATTATCTCTTTTTCTTTCTTATGAAGGTGCTCGTCTATCTCCTTAATATGATGGTCGGTTAGTTTCTGAATTTCCGATTCGCCGTGCTTGCGGTCGTCCTCGGATATATGTTCTTCTTTTTCTTTCTTCTTCAGCTTTTCGATTTCATCCCGGCGCACATTCCTCACGGCAACTCGCGCATCCTCGGCATATTTTTTTACAAGCTTGACGATTTCTTTTCTGCGCTCTTCATTAAGCGCGGGAATAGGAATCCTTACAAGCGTGCCGTCGCTTGACGGATTGAGCCCGAGGTTTGAATTTTGTATGGCTTTTTCTATAATAGAAATAACCGATTTATCCCACGGTTGTATCGTAATCGTATGGAAATCGGGAGTATGTAAATTGCCTACCTGATTTAAGGGAGTAGGAGTCCCGTAATAATCAACTTTTATGCCTTCAAGCAGTCCGACAGAAGCTTTACCTGTCCGCACTTTCAGCATTTCGTATGAAAAGTGCTCGACGGCTTTATCCATTCTGTCTTTTGTATCTTTTAAAATGTCCTTAATCATAACTTGTCTTTTTTATTATGAAATAATAGTTCCGACATTTTGTCCGGAAATAAGTTTTTTAAGATTTCCTTTTCTATTCATATTGAAAACTATAATCGGCAGTAGATTCTCACTGCAGAGCGTGATGGCAGTAAGGTCCATAATCCGCAGATTCCGTATCAGCGCTTCCTTATAAGACAGTTTCCTGAACATTTTTGCGTTTTCATTTTTTTCGGGATCGGAATCATAAACGCCGTCAACACGGGTGCCTTTAATAATAACATCAGCTTTGATTTCAACCGCCCTGAGCGCGGCGGCAGTATCGGTCGTAAAATACGGCTCACCCGTACCTGATGCGAATACTACTATTCTTTTTTTCTCGAGATGACGCACAGCTCTGCGTATGATAAGAGGCTCGCAAATCTCATCCATCTTTATTGCAGACTGAACGCGTGTGTTAATTTTTTTTGATTCAAGCGCATTCTGAATAGCGAGGGAATTGATAACCGTCGCAAGCATACCCATCATATCCCCGGTTACACGGTCAACACCCTGTTTGGAAGCAGAAAGTCCGTGGTATATATTCCCGCCGCCGATAACAATTCCGATTTCGATTCCCATTTTGGAAACCGAGGAGATTTCCGATGCAATATGCTCAACAATTTCGGGGTCTATTCCGAAACTTTTCGTCCCCATAAGAGACTCACCGCTTAACTTCAGTAGAACTCTTTTGAATTTTGCCAAAGTGTTAAATTTTAATTATTAACCGAGCTGGAAGCGGAACATTTTAACCGCATCGAGTTCACTTCCTGTTTTTTGGGAATATTCTTTAAGTAAATCGCCTATTGATTTTGATGCATCCTGTATGTATTCCTGTTCCATAAGGCAATTCTCCTGAAAATATTTTTCAACTTTATTGCCGACTATCTTCTCAATAATATGGTCAGGTTTCTTTTCATTCTTACACTGCTCTCTGTAAATCTCTTTTTCTTTTTCAATAATTTCCGCAGGAATTTCACCGCGTTTAACCGAAATCGGGCTCATTGCGACAGTCTGCATGGCAATCTTATTGCCGATATCGTCCGCTTCAGGGCTGTAAGTGCCTTTCATTCCGATGATAGCGCCTACCTTACTGCCAAAATGTATATACGACGAAACAAATCCGTCGGCTATGTGGATAAGCTTAGCGCGTTTGAATTCGATTTTCTCTCCGACGCTCCCCATCATACCGTCAATTATTTCCTGAACCGAAAGATTATCTTTTGCTTTTGATTCGAGTATTTTTGTAACATCATCAGACCCGGAAGCAAGCGCCGCATCGGCAACAGACTGGGCGAAATTCTGAAACCCGTCGCCTTTGGATACAAAGTCTGTTTCACAATTAATCTCAATTATAACGCCAGTCTTTTTATCTTCGCTTATACTCGATTTCACCGCGCCTTCTTTCGCAATTTTATCGGCGCGCTTTGAAGCCATAGCCGCACCTTTTTTACGGAGGAACTCGATTGCTTTCTGCATATCGCCCTGCGATTCCGTAAGCGCAAGTTTGCAATCAGCCATACCAGCGCCTGTTTTTTCCCTTAAATCTTTTATTAATGCTATTGTTACTTCCATAATATTAAATTCCTTTGTGTTTTTTTTTGTATCTTTCTTTCTTATTCTAAAAATCTTTTTTGTTCCTTTTATGTCATTCGAGCAAATTCGTGTTAATTCGTGTCAACTGCTCTTTTATTACCTTTTTTCCATTTTTTCTTTCATTTCTTCTGTCTCGTCTTCCCTGCGAGTTTTTGCTTCCTGATTACCGGTCAATATAGCGTCGGCAAATGCCCGTGTGATAATTTCAATAGATTTCACCGCATCGTCATTAGCGGGAATAGGATAATCTATTACTTCAGGGTCGCAGTTAGTGTCAACTATGGCGTAAATCGGAATATTGAGCTTACGGGCTTCATCAATGGCAATATGCTCTTTCTTGATGTCAACAAGGAAAAGCGCTCCGGGAAGTTTGGTCATAACCTGTATTCCGTTCAGTACTTTTTCGAGTTTCTCTTTATCGCGCATTAATATAAGGCGCTCTTTCTTGACAAATTTTTCTATCGAGCCGTCAGCTTCCATTCTCTGAAGGTTAGTAAGCTTTTTAATGCTCTTGCGGACAGTGTTGAAATTTGTAAGCATACCGCCGAGCCATCTTTCACATACGTAAAAAGAGTCGCATCTTTCAGCCTGTTCTTTAATGATAGCTTTTGCCTGTTTTTTTGTACCGACAAAAAGAACTTTTTTCCCTTCGTATGCAATCCTTGAAACTGCATTACATGCTTCTCCGAGCAGGTTAAGCGATTTCTTCAGGTCAATTATGTGAATTCCGTTTCGCTCCATGAAGATGTACTTCTTCATCTTAGGATTCCACCTTCTTGTTAAATGACCGAAATGGGCGCCTGCAAGAAGCAGGTCTTCAATTTGTACTTTACTCATGATTTATCTCCTGTGATTTTCTAAAAGCCCGGACTTACCTGCCCAAAGAACTTTTTCAGCAATGAAGCCTGTTCAGGTAATATTGTGAATAGGTAAATGCGGCTTTTGTTTTTTCTTCTATTCCCTTCAACTTCTGTTTCACATCCCGCGATAACCGGAACTTCAAAAAGTTCTGCCCGGGACACAAGTGAAACAAAATCCGGAAATATGTATTTTTTAAAAAATATTTTTAAATTTTTATCTCTTCGAAAACTGGAATCTTTTACGCGCTTTCGGCTGTCCGTATTTCTTACGCTCAACCATTCTCGGATCCCTTGTCACCATGCCGTTTTGTCTTAACACCGGTTTGAGTTCTTCATTGTGTATAATAAGAGCTCTTGCAATGCCGAGCCTTATAGCGCCGATTTGCCCTTTAACGCCGCCGCCGTCAACATTAACGTTAACGTCGAAAGTGCCGAGTGTCTCGGTCAGCTTAAGAGGCTGTATTATATCCGTAACGGGCTCTTCTGCTTTAAAAAACTCAAGAGCGGTTTTTCCGTTAATCGTAATCGTGCCGCTGCCCGGTGTCAGATATACACGGGCTTTAGCTGTTTTCCTTCTTCCAACTGTAATAGCTGTAGATGCCATCAATTAATATTATATGTTTATTTAAATCTCGTTAAATGTTAATTGCCACGGGCTTTTGCGCTGAATGCGGATGCTCGTTTCCGCGGTAAACTTTCAGCTTGTGTATAAGACCTTTCCCGAGTCTTGTTTTCGGCAGCATTCTGCGTACCGCAAGTTCAATAATCTTCTCGGGTGATTTAATAATAAGCTCTTTATATGTGCGTATCTTCTGCCCGCCGGGATATCCTGAATGCGTCTTGTAGTCTTTTTGTTCCGCTCTCTTGCCGGTAACTTTTACCTTGTCCGCGTTGATAACAACGACCCAGTCCCCCGTGTCGGCGTTAGGTGTGAATTGCGGATTATTTTTTCCGCGTATCATTTTTGCAATTTCACTTGCAAGCCTGCCGAGAATTTTCCCGTCTGCATCAACAACGAACCAGTTGCCCGCGTTATCCACTGACTTGGCAAACTTTGTTGTTCTGATTGATTTCTTTATCGCTTCTTTCATATCTTTTTCTATTAAAACCTTTAAAATATGAGAATTTTACAAAAAAGTCAATGTAAAGATTAACGCCTGTTGGAGTCTTTGAAAGAATTCTTTAAAAAACTGTCCCTTTAGGTACAAAATATTTAGGCTGTATTCTAATATTGAATAGATATGTGTAATAAAAAGAAGTTACACAGAGGTCGCAGACCTGCCTGTCGTCTACCTCGTATGTTAAAAAAGCAAAAATATTTTAATTTAAAGAAAAGGAAAAAACAACTATTTTGCGATAAAGGTAAAAGATTTAGGCTTTGGCTAAGGAGATGAGAGAATCACGTCTGCCAGATACGTTTTACAACGATATCCAGCGCCAGATAATTCCTCATCCCCTCAAGCCTCTGAAGAGTCGCAACAGTATTTTAGAATGTTGAACTTACTTTGCTTAGTCAAATTATTCAACAATTCTCAATAAGATTACGAGTTTAGACGG
>JAPLFI010000252.1 GCA_026390755.1 Ignavibacteriota bacterium | reverse complement strand
TTTGCAGGGACTTATGGTGGTGGTGTGTTTTTATCAACAAATAGCGGTTCAAGCTGGACTGCGGTAAGTAACGGTTTAACAAATACTGATGTCGTTTTACTTGCAGTTTCAGGTCAAAACCTCTTTGCAGGAACCGATAATGCCGGCGTATTTTTATCAACTAATAACGGCACAAACTGGACTGCAGTTAATAACGGATTAACGAATCTAAAGATTAGGGCACTTGCAGTATCAGGAGCAAACCTCTTTGCAGGAACTGAAGGCGGAGGAGTATTTTTATCAACTAATAACGGCGCTAACTGGGGTTCTGTCAATAACGGATTGACAAGTCAAAGGGTTTATGCACTTACAGTATCAGGAACAAATCTCTTTGCAGGAACTTATGACGGCGGAGTATTTTTATCAACTAATAACGGTTCAAGCTGGACTCCGGTAAATAGCGGATTAACCACACAACAGATTACGTCGCTTGCAGTTTCGGGAACTAACATCTTTGCAGGAACCGGTAACGGTGTATTTTTATCAACTAATAACGGCACAAACTGGACTGCGGTTGGATTGACTTATGAAAATATTATTACTCTTGCGGTTTCAGGAATAAACCTCTTCGCTGGGACTTATAGGGGCGTGTTTTTATCAGCAAATAACGGCACTAACTGGACAGAAGTCAATAACGGATTAGCGAGTCTTTCTGTAAACGCATTTGTAGTTTCAGGAACAAATTTTTTTGCAGGCGGCAATGGAGTAATTTTATCAACTAATAACGGCACAAACTGGACGCAAACTGCCTTAAACAATCAAACTGTTAATTCACTGACTGTGAGCGGGAATAATATCTTTGCAGGAACTTATGATTTTGGTGTCTGGCTCTCCACAAATACCGGGACAAACTGGACACAAACGTCCTTGAATAATAAAACAGTTAATTCCCTTGCTGTGAGCGGGAATAATATCTTTGCAGGAACTTATGGGCAGGGTGTGTTTTTGTCAACAAATAACGGAACGAGCTGGGATTCAATTAATTACGGCTTAACGGATCGATATGTTAGAGCATTTGCTGTTTCCGGAATAAGGCTCTTTGCGGGGACTATATTTGGCGGTGTGTTTCGTTCAACAAATAACGGAACAAGCTGGACGGCGGTTAATAACGGTTTAACGAGTTTAAATATTTATTCTCTCGCAGTTTCGGGAACAAATATATTTGCAGGGACCTCCGGCAGCGGAGTATTTTTATCAACAAACAACGGAACAAACTGGACTGCGGTTAATAACGGTTTAACAAGCACGGATATAGTTTCGCTTGCAGTTTCAGGAACATATCTCTTTGCAGGAGCCAGTATCTCTTTTGGCAATCCCGGCGGCGTATATTTATCTACCAATAATGGCTCGAGCTGGATAAACAGAAATCAGGGATTCAATGATGTTCCGAGGGTTAACGCAATGTTAATCGCAAACAATTATATCTTCGCAGGAACTTATAGTCAATACGTATGGCGGCGCTCACTATCGGAAATCATCGGGATACAGAATATTTCTACGGAAATACCATCTGGATTCTTATTAAACCAAAACTATCCTAACCCGTTTAATCCGTCAACAACGATTCGCTATACTTTGCCTGTTTGTCATTCCGGCGAAGGCCGAAATCCCGTAAAACTTGTTGTCTTCGACGCTCTCGGACGCGAAGTGGAAACATTAGTAAACGAAAAGCAATCAGCTGGTACTTATGAGGCAACATTCAATGGTGCTTCGCTCACAAGCGGGGTGTATTTCTACAGATTAACAACTGAGGGTTTCAGCGATACAAAACGTATGCTGTTAATTAAATGAAATTTCTAATTTAATATATTTATCTTATAATGTGATAACTTAATAAAATATTTTCAATAATTAATAAATAAATTATGAAAAAATTAATCTACACTTTCTTGTTTGCCCTTGTTTTACATTTAATGTTTGACATCAACACCTGTAAAGCCCAGTGGGTACAGTGTGACGGCATATACGGAGGATCTGTTCGTTCCTTTGCTGTCAGCGGAAATAATCTTTTTGCAGGAACATCAGGCTATGGCGTTTATTATTCAACTAATAACGGAGCAAACTGGACGCAAACTTCTTTAAATAACAAAGATGTTTATTCCATTGCGGCACTTGGAAATAATATTTTTGCAGGGACATCCGGTGCCGGAATCTTTCTCTCTACGAATAACGGTACTACATGGATACAAACTGCAATGAATTCCGGAACTGTTAATGCCATTGCCGTCAGCGGAAATAATATCTTTGCGGGAACATCCCCCAGCGGAGTCTTTATTTCCACAAATAACGGTACAAGCTGGACTCAGACAACCTTGAATACGGAAGTTTATACATTAGCCATAAACGGAAGTAATATTTTTGCGGGGAAATCCAATTATCCGAATGGTTCCGGAGGCGTCTGGCGCTCCACGAATAACGGCACAAGCTGGTCTCAAACCGGTTTAAATACACAAAATGTTCGTTCCCTTACCATCAGCGGTAATAATGTTTTCGCGGGGACATTTGACTACAGCAATCCGAGTGGTGTTTACCTCTCCACGAATAACGGCACAAACTGGACACAGACTGCTTTGAACAATCAATCTGTTGGCTCTCTTGCAGCACTTGGAAATAATGTTTTTGCGGCAGTAAATTACATCGGCGTTTATCTTTCAACTAATAACGGAGTAAGCTGGACGCAAGTATTAAATAATCAATCTGTTAATTCCTTTGCCGTCAGCGGAAATAATATTTTTGCGGGGACATCTGGAAGCGGTGTTTATCTGTCCGTAAATATCGGCACAAACTGGACCCAAACTGCTTTGAATAATCAAATTATTCAATCTCTCGCGCCACTTGGAAATAATATTTTCGCCGGGACATCCGGCAATAATCTCGTAAGTGGTGTCTGGCTCTCAACTGATAACGGCACGAGCTGGGCTCAAACCACTTTATCAAATAAAGATGTTTATTCGCTTGTAACACTTGGGAATAATATTTTCGCAGGGACCTCCGGTAACGGAGTCTTTCTCTCCACGAATAACGGCACGAACTGGACTCAAACTGCTTTGATTAGCGGAGCTATTTTATCACTTGCGACGATAGGAAATAATATTGTTGCAGGGACATGGAACAGCGGTGTATATATCTCCACGAATAACGGTTTAAACTGGATGCAAACGGCTCTGAATAATCTGTCTGTATATTCCCTTGCGACCATAGGAAATAATATTTTTGCGGGAACTTACGGCAGTGGTATCTATTTCTCCGCGAATAACGGCACGAACTGGACTCAAATTGGTTTGAATAATCTGTCTGTGTATTCCCTTGCGACCACAGGAAATAATATTTTTGCAGGAACATGGAACAGCGGTGTTTATCTCTCCACGAATAACGGTTTAAACTGGACGCAAACGGCTCTGAATAATAAAAATGTTCGAGCCCTTACTGCAGGCGGCAATAATATTTTCGCCGGAACAGACTCTAATGGAGTTTATCTCTCTACAAATAACGGCACAAACTGGATAAATAAAAATCAGGGGTTCAACGTTATTTCAACTATCGGCGCACTGCTAATTTCTAACAATTATATCTTCTCGGGAACTTATGGTAATTCCGTTTGGCGGCGCTCTTACACAGAAATC
Organism: Ignavibacteriota bacterium; assembly: GCA_026390755.1. Lineage (GTDB taxonomy): Bacteria > Bacteroidota > Ignavibacteria > Tepidaquicellales > Tepidaquicellaceae > JAPLFI01. The sequence continues at coordinate 5,732 of JAPLFI010000252.1, read as the reverse complement.
ATAGGAATAAAAAATATCAGCACAGAAATTCCAATGGGGTTTTTATTAGACCAGAATTATCCGAATCCGTTTAATCCGTCAACGAATATACGATATTCGATACCAAAAAATGAATTTGTAAAACTTGTCGTATTCGATGCGCTGGGACGCAAAGTGGAAACGTTAGTAAGCGAAAAGCAATCCGCCGGTACATACGAAGCAAGATTTGACGGTGCATCGCTCACGAGCGGGGTTTATCTTTATAGACTGACAACGGACGGATTCAGCGAGACGAAAAAAATGATTTTAATCAAATAAGGACAACTACAGGCAACAAAAAACCCGTCAGGAGGAAACTCCTGACGGTCACGAAAAACCCGTCAGGAGGAAACTTCTGACGGTCACGAAAAACCCGTCAGGAGGAAACTTCTGACGGTCACGAAAAACCCGTCAGGAAACTCCTGACGGTCACGAAATAGGGACAATGCAGTAAAAGTATATAAAGAACGGCAGCCACAGAATTACACAGATTAAAGATCTGATTAAGAACAAAAGATAAGAACATTATTGAGTAAATGGAAAAGCCAAAGATAAATATAATAAGATTTCTGTTTTACGTATTCATATCCGCAATTTCACTCTTTACGGGAATATACGGACTGTACCTGCTGAATATTAAAGCCGATTTCCCGTTTAAATATGAACAGACAGAAGATTACATTGCCGTTAAATCGGATTATATGAATTTCAGGGAGGGTGATACGCTTCTGAGCATCAATGGTATCCCTGTAAATGAAGCGAATCAGATTGAATTTATTCTGGACAGACTGAGTATCGGAAGCATTACAGATGTTACTTTATACTCAGGCGGAAAACCACATAATGAAAAAATAACATTAATCCACGCTTATCCAGACGATGTATTTATTATAGTAAGTTCAATAACAGGATTTGCATTCTGGATAATTGCCATATTCCTGCTGGTAAAAAAACCGAACGAACGGGAAGCAAAAACATTGTCTTATCTTTTACTTCTCTTTGCAATTGCAATTACAACCTCACCGGGGAAGTTTTCCTCAGAGCCGGCATTTTATGAATATTTTGTAAGAATCCTGCATTTCATAGGTTATACGCTTGGTATCGCATGTTATCTGCATTTCGCGCTGACATTTCCAAGAGACAGAACCGGGAAAAGAACAATAATAATAATAATTTATACTTTTTTTACCGTTCTTGGTCTTCTTTTGAGTTTTTTCCAGATTTATTCAATGCTTTCCAATGACCTGAAAATCCACAATATACTTCACGACTTGTGGAATTATTTATATTTATTTCTGATAGCCGGCATGTTTTCGGGATTAATAGTTTTCCTTATTTCTTTTTTTGAAAACAACACGAACTCTCATAGAAAAAAAGTCCAGTGGGTTATCTGGGGAATCTGCGCGGGGGTTATGCCGTATATCTTTCTGTTTGTCCTGCCCACACTTATATTCAACAATGCTTTAATCCGCGAAGAATACGCTCTTGTATTTTTAATCATTATTCCAGTTACTTTCTCTATCGGGATAATTAAATACCAGCTTTTTGACATTGACGTAATATTCAGCAGAAGCTTGGTTTACACGGTCATGAGTGTTACACTCATACTGATTTACGCATTTGTTAATTTATTTTTAAGCAGTGTTATAAAAGGATTCGTAAGCGATACTCATGCCGTTACCTCCGTTGTAACTTCGGTTTTCTTTGCGGTGATATTTTCCCCTCTAAAAATCAAGGTACAGATTACGGTTGACCGTGTATTTTACAGGCAAAAATATGATTTCGGCATTGCAGTAAAACAAAGAAATAGATGCAATTATACCCGTATCCTGTATAGCAATTGCGAGCATAAGCCAACAGGGTGAATCCATTAAATTATTATCACAGAAAAATCTTCCATATACAGATGATGCTACGATAAGCAATAAATGCGGGATTCTTCTCACGGCGTCAAATCAGATCTTTGCTTTCACGGATACCGTTGAACAGGGAGCCGATATAAACATTTCCATGTCACAGAACCTTGCGGAATGCGGGATTAAATTAGTTATTCCGATTGGAACGGATTCGCCTGATTTATCAGGCGCCTTAATGCTTGGAAATAAATTATCGGGCAAAAAATTTACTGTCTCAGATATTGAACTGCTCAAAACCCTCACAACCAATGTTGCTTTTATTATGCGCCGTATGGAATTACAGGAGAAACTTATCTCAAAAGAGCTCGAAAAGCAAATGCGGGATGAAGAAAGAAAAAAAGTTATCCGCGAGATGGGCATAGCAAAGGAAGTTCAGCAGAAATTATTTCCTCATGCGGCACCCCACATAGAAACAGTTGATTATTACGGGATCTGCTGTCCCGCTGATGATGTAGGGGGAGATTATTATGATTATTTTATGCTCGGCTCGGGCAAGCTTACAATCGCAATAGGGGATGTTTCCGGACACGGACTCTCTTCTGCGCTCATGATGGCAGGCGTTACAGCAAGCATTCGCGGCAAAGCTCCGCTGTTTGAGGATAATCTTAAAGAATTAATCTCTGACATCAATAATTATCTGTGTCATACAACAACCGAGGAGAAATTCCTGACACTCTTTTATGCCATTTACGATATTGAAAAAAAATCAATGAAATACGTTAATGCAGGTCATTTACCTCCGTTACTATACAAGCCCGCGAGCGATGAATTTCTGGATTTATTTGAAGGCGGCTTGATGCTGGGAATGATTGAAGATATCGGCTTCGAAGAAAAAGAAATTTGCCTTCAAAAAGACGATGTTATTGTTATGTTTACAGACGGTATCCCCGAAACAATGGACAGGGAAAAAGAACTGTGGGGAACGGACAAGCTGAAAGATGTAATCAGGATGAATTATAACTCAGGTTCAGAAGAACTCTCAAAAATAATATTAAATGAGGCGAATAAATTCGCGGACGGACTGCCGCTTGACGACGATGCAACGATAATAACATTTAAAATAAATTAACTTAATACAAAATTAATGATTGAAATATACTGCTCCGGCTTATTTCTGCGGACAGAAATTAAAAACAATAAGAAGGATTATTAATCAGATGAAGTATTTCAGAAGCTGTAAACCTTATACACGCTGGTGGTGGTTTTCGGTCAGGATTGAAAAAAGTGCGATTAAATATCAGCTCGACTGGGCAAAGGAAAATAACTTCGGCGGAGTTGAAATTGCTTTTGTTTATCCGTTGCAAGGCGAAGCGGCAGGTCAAAAATTCCTCAGCAGGGACTGGAGCAGTATAGTAAAATATACTAAAGATTATTGCAATAAAATTAATCTCGGATGTGATTTCACATTAGGCTCGCTCTGGCCGTTCGGAGGTTCATTCGTTTCCAAAGAGCATTCATCCAGGGTTTATTACGGATACTCAAAGCAAAGAATACTTTATTCCTGGGAACATTCTGATTGTCCCGAAGGAGTAAGAATATTAAATCACCTGAGCAAGAAAGCTCTTGGTTATTATTTCAATAAAATCGGAAATGCTTTGAAACCTGCTTTAAAAGACATGACATCGTCGCTGTTTTGCGATTCATGGGAAGTAGAGACGGAGGGACTCTGGACAAACGGATTTGAAAAGATGTTCCTGAATAAATATGGTTATGATATATTGAAATATATTAAGGATATAGATAAGAATATCAACGCGAGATACGACTACAGAAAACTTATTTCAGACCTGGTTCTTGATTTTTATAAAAACTATACGGATGCGTGCCATCAACTGAAAAGTCATTCAAGGGTTCAGTGCCACGGCGCCCCTACGGATTTAATTTCTGCTTATTCATTGGTTGATATTCCCGAATCCGAAGCAATTTTGTTCGATTCTGATTTTTCCTCAATTCCCGCTTCTTCTGCGGCTTTATCGGGGAAGAAAATCATAAGCTGTGAAAGCTTTACCTGTCTTTACGGATGGGCACCGAGGCCCGGACCGGCACCGCATAGCAAGGAAGAACTCGTTACTGATTTAAAACTCCTTGCCGATTCATTATTCGCGAACGGCATAAATCAAATTATCTGGCACGGGATGCCCTACAGTCCGGAGAAAAACAAAAAAGAATTTTACGCAACGGTACACGTGGGACCCGACGGGAAATTATCACCGCACTTCAAATACTTTAACAGGTATCTTGAAAAAATATCGAAAACAATGTCAGAAGGTAAAACTTACAGTGATGTTGCGGTATATTTACCTTACGAAGATATGCTGATGCTGAATAAATTACCCCGTAACAAAAGAAAACCGAGCGCGTTGTATCACTGGGAAATGCAATATATGAAGTTTCCCGAAGAGCTGAGGGGATATCACCCTTTATGGATAAATGAAAGGTTTATTAAAAAATCAACAATTAACAATAAAAATTTCCTGGTGGGAGACTGCAGCTTCTCATTGCTGTATGTTTACTCAAAATGGCTTGACCTTGAATCCTTAAAAAGCATTTTAAATCTCGCAAGGAACGGTGTAAGAATCTGCGTAAAATATAATTTTAAAGAACCCGGGAAAATCAACCATAAAGAATTCGCGGAAGCCAGAAAAGAATTATTCAGTTATAAAAATGTAACCCGCAAAATAACAGAACAAAAAAACATTAAGCCGCTGGCGGAAGGCAGGAATCTGCCTGAATTCCGGTGCAGGAAACAAGGCGGTAATTATTTTATATTCTTCGCAAATCCTGACAGCAAAGGACTCACATATCCTATGGAATACGGATGCTCTTTAAAGACCAGGCGTATCAGCAGAAATGCAAGAATTAATATTAACGGGAAATCAATTTCTTTAAAACTTAACTTCGGGAAACACGAATCAATCCTTCTGAAAATTGACAAAAAACTGAAGGTTACAAAATTACAACTTGCGCGAATATAGTAATAACGGTTAGTAAGGGATTATATTATTTCTTTATATTCAAAAAAGCCGAAATCAGCCCATTTGCCCCCGGCTGTGAGGTCGTGAACGCACATACCGGTAAAAGCGCCGGTGAAACCGTCGCAATATTCATCAGAAAGTATTGTAGCGTCGAAATTAATTTCTATTTTATTCCATTCGTTTTCATCATAGCCCCAATAAAAATTCAGCACACTATAATTAAAAGAGGCTTTTAAGTAAATTTCTTTATCCGGTTCGAGTCTGATATATGAGTTCACAGGTTCGGAATATTTTCCTTTATCCATCTGAATAACATTAAGGCATTTCCCTATATCTTCGTCATAAGAAATTTTCAGATAATAAAAGTTTTTTTCGTCGTAATAGCAGATTAACCCCGCAAGATGCTGAAATGATTCGGGGTGAAAATAAACTTTTGTTGAAACAGCTATAAAGTAATCATCATCAACCCTGATTATGCAGGGGTCGGGATTAAATCCTTTTAAGACCGGGTTTATTATTTTATTCATTTTATAAATTTAGTCATTAGCAGGTATAACGAATAAAACAGCAGAAGCAAAGCAAGGCTTATACTTCCCGTTAAAATATCCTCTTTAAACGAAGTAAATGAAACGAGCAATAAAAACAAAACAAATATTGCCGGCATAACGGGATACAGGGGAACTTTAAAGCCGTCCCAGAGTTTATTTTCCTTTTTCGACCTGTATCTGTACACGAATAATGTGGAAGCGGCAACGGCTATTGAAAGCGAGTCGTTGAACATTATCAGGTTTAAAATCTTCTCGAATTTCCCCTGAGTCAGAAT
>JAPLFI010000229.1 GCA_026390755.1 Ignavibacteriota bacterium | reverse complement strand
TTAATTTTCATTTTTTTTCGCTATAAATAAACCTGAAACACGTATGGTTTTCTGTCAATAATTTCATAAAACTAACTTCAGTGTATAAGATTTATATTATTAGAAAATCTGTATTTCTGTCAATTTAACAATTTTTTAAATTTATTGAAATACAAAAATTTGGGGTAAAAAAAATCCCCGTACCGGGTTAATGATACGGTTCTTTCTTAGCTGTTTCCTTCTTAGCTGTTTCCTTCTTAGCTGTTTCCTTCTTAGCTGTTTCCTTCTTAGCTGTTTCCTTCTTAGCTGTTTTAGCTTTTTCTGTTTTATTTTTGGATTGTGCGGAGTTTGCATCTTCGGCTTTAACTTCTCCGCCTTTTTTGCCGGATTTTGGTTTGACGGCTTCGCCTACGATGCTAAAATCAACTAACTCAATAATTGCTTCTTCGGCGCCGTCGCCGGGGCGGAAACCAGTTTTAAGAACGCGTGTGTAACCGCCGTTTCTGTCTGTTACTTTCGGGGCGACAACAGTAAACAGCTCCTGTATAGCAGCCCGCTCTTTAAGGAATTTCCGGACTTCCCTTACAAGATGAACATATCTGTCAGGGTTTTTATCTTTAGCAAGAAAAGCAAGCTTTGCTTTATTTACTACAGGTTCAATATACATCCTCAATTCTTTTGCCTTTGCAACAGTTGTCTTTATCCTTTTATGTTTAATCAGCGAATTCGATAAATTTGAGAGCAATGCTCTTTTATGACTTGCTGTCCTTTTTAATTTTCTTCCTTTTTTTCTGTGTTCCATTCTGATATTAATAGTGTTTTATCTGATTATCTTACTTTAGCATATTTATTTTTCGTTTGTTTCATCACCGATGTACTTTTCAACATCCATGCCGAAAGAAAGCCCAAAACTCTCAATAAGCTCTCCAAGCTCGGCAAGTGATTTGCGTCCGAAATTCCTGTAATGCAGCATCTCCGATTCATTTTTACTGGCAAGCTCGGCAATTGTCTTTATTTGCGCCGAACGAAGACAGTTCTGAGAACGAACCGAAAGATCAAGTTCATCAACGGGTGTAAGGAGTATTTTACGGATTTTCTCAAATTGCTCATCCTTCTCTTCAATTATAATTTCTTTAGTTTCCATTTCAGGACTAAGGTCAAGAAAAAGCTGAATATGCTCGCGCATAACTCTTGCAGAAAGTATAAGAGAATCTTCAGGTGTCATTGAACCGTCAGTCCAGATTTCAAGTACTAACTTTTCATAGTCTGTCCTTTGACCGACGCGTGTGTTTTCAACGATATAATTTACATTTGTAACGGGCGAGAAAATTGAATCAATTGGAATAAAGCTGAGAGGTAAATCATATTTTTTATTTTCCTCTGAAGGTACATATCCTATACCCATACCTATTCTTAATTCCAAATTAACTGCCGCATCTTTATTCAGAGTAGCGATATGAAGTTTTGGGTTCAAGACCTCAAATTCGGCTGTCGCATCCTGAATATCTTTAGCGGAAAATTCTCCGGGTCCGTGAAGTTTAAGCTCAATCTTGGTTGCTTTTCCAGTAATATCCTTAAAACGTACCTGCTTGAGGTTCAGAATAATCTCCGATAAGTCTTCAACAACTCCCTTTATTGTAGTAAATTCATGCTGTGCCTCGTTTATTTTGATAGCGACTATAGCAGTACCGGGAAGCGAAGATATAAGAATTCTTCTCATCGCATTTCCGATCGTTACAGCGTATCCCCTTTCAAGAGGCTGGAGTACGAATCTGCCGAAAGTATCTGTATATGTTGATTCTTCCCTTGCTACCTTTTCAGGTATATGTAAATGATTTACCTTCATTATAGTATTATTATATTAATTATTATTTTGAATACAACTCAACAACAAGTTGTTCGTTACCAACGAACTGTATTTCAGCCCTATCAGGGACTTTCAGGAACGTTCCGGACATATTAGCCTTATCAAGGTTCAGCCAAGTCGGCATCATATTCTCTTTCATTCTTTTCATAGAATCATGGAATATCTGCATTTTTCTGCTGTTTTCCCTTACCTGTATTACATCACCTGCTTTAAGCATAAAAGAAGGAATGTTAACTGTTTTTCCGTTCACGGTAAGATGCCTGTGTAAAACAAGCTGTCTTGCAGATTTTCTTGAAGGAGCCAGCCCGAGCCTGTAAAGTGTATTATCAAATCTGCTCTCAAGTATTCTGACAAGGTTTTCACCTGTAATTCCTTTCCGGCGCGCCGCTTCTTCAAAATAACCCCTGAACTGCTTTTCAAGCAGACCGTAGGTTCTGCGGATTTTTTGCTTTTCTCTTAATTGTACGGAATAATCGCTGATTCTTGGTCTGCGGCTCATACCGTGCTGTCCCGGGGGATAATTCCTGTTTTCGATAGGGCACTTATCCGTAAAACACTTTATTCCTTTTAAAAATAACTTTGTTCTCTCTCTTCTACAAAGCTTACAACTTGCATCAGTGTATCTTGCCATTTATGTTGTTTGGGTTTATTATTTTTTATTTATAAAATATTTTAGACTCTTCTTTTCTTTGGTGGTCTGCATCCGTTGTGCGGAAGCGGTGTTATATCCTTAATAGATGATATTTCGAGCCCTGCAGTACTTAACGACCTCACGGCGGCATCTCTTCCAGAACCGACTCCTTTAATCAGGACTTCAACTTTCTTCAGCCCGAGGTCCATTGCCGTCTTGGCGGCGGCTTCAGCTGTCATCTGAGCGGCAAACGGTGTGTTTTTCTTTGAACCTTTAAAACCCATCTTGCCCGAAGAACCCCATGATATAGTGTTGCCGAATAAATCAGTAAGCGTTATTATTACGTTGTTGAAGGTAGCTCTTACATGGGCTACGCCGCTTGCCTCAACCTGAATTTTTTTCTTTGCTTTTTTAAAATTCTTTGCCAAGTTATTTCCGATTTAAATTTATGAATAAAACTATTATTTCTTATCCTATTTCTTAATTTATTTCTTAGCTGCCGCTTTTTTCTTTCCGGCAACTGTTTTCCTTTTACCTTTTCTTGTACGGGCATTCGTGCGTGTTCTTTGTCCCCGGACTGGTAAGCCTTTTCTATGCCTCTTACCGCGGTGAGTACCGATATCCATAAGCCTCTTTATGTTCATCTGTGTTTCCGACTTCAGCGCGCCTTCAATTTTTATAAGACCGATTTCGTGCCTTATTTTATTTACCTCGTCGTCAGACAGCGCTGAAACTTTCGTATCTTCGCTAATACCGAGCCTGGCGAGGATGTCCTTTGAGGTCGAAACACCTATACCGAAAATGGAGGTTAAGCCAATAACTGTTCTCTTATTTCTCGGAAGGTCAACACCTGCTATTCGTGCCAAATTTTATCTCCTGAATTTATTAAGTTAATATTATTATTTTATCCCTGTCTTTGTTTATGTTTAGGATTCGTGCATATAACACGCACAACTCCCTTGCGCCTTATAATTTTGCACTTGTCACACATTTTTTTTACTGAACTTCTGACTTTCATATTCTTGTAATTTTTACTTTTTATTATTTATATCTGTATGTGATTCTGCCCTTTGTCAGGTCGTAAGGTGAAAGTTCGACGCTTACTTTGTCGCCCTGAAGTATTCTGATGTAATTCATACGCATCTTGCCTGATATATGCGCCAGTATTTCATGTCCGTTTTCAAGCTTGACTTTAAATGTCGTATTGGGAAGTATGTCAGTAATAATCCCGTCAACTTTTATTGAATCCTGTTTCAAGTAATTTTATTTTAACCTGCTATATTTTAGTTAATATCTCGGGTTTTGAATCCGTTATTAAGATTGTATGTTCAAAATGAGCAGACGGCTCACCGTCAGCGGATACAATCGTCCATCCGTCGCTCAGCGTCTCAACAATATACGTACCGTAATT
>JAPLFI010000351.1 GCA_026390755.1 Ignavibacteriota bacterium | reverse complement strand
GTTTACTTCATAATAACCTGCCTGTTTATCCTGATTGACTAATGTAACAACTTCCTTACCCAGCATGTCATATATCTTTATCGTTACAAAACCGGCAATCGGTAATTGATATTTTATCGTTGTTACAGGATTGAACGGATTCGGATAGTTCTGATTCATTGCAAATTCTGTTGGAATTTCAGGAGTATTGCTTATTCCTGTTATCATTGAACTAATCGTAAATGTCCTTATTCCGTTATATGTAAACGTATATATCGAATCAGATTTCATATTTACGGACTGATTATTCGCATTATCAGTAAGCGTAAGAGATACATCATTGCCGAGAGAAATCAGATATTGTTTATTCCATTTAATATTTAAAGCGGTATTCGACTGAGAGCAATCTACCTTGAATGTCCAGTTCGGATTTGACGGTGAAATAAAATCACCCGCATATTTATTCCCGAGGAATGATGGCCAGTTACCTCCTGAATGCTCGAAATAAAGTTCAAGATAATTACTTCCCGGTGCTCTTGGCGGACGGGGAGAATCATACTGCACATCATATTCTGGTGTTGCATCGGGTTTGACACCTATCATTGATATTTCGTCCGATTGAGACGAGGTACTCGCATTTAGCGACAACTCCCAGTTATCGGGTGTCGGGCTTGTTAATATCGGATTAAGAGGCGTGACTGTTGACGGCAGTGGTTTTTGCACCATTTTTACACCTGTTTGTAATACACCCATCCAGTAACCGCTAAACAAACCTAAGGTATCAGACGTTGAATAACCTGTTCCGTTGTATTTGTATAATGTACCGGATATTAATCCGCTTGTAACTGCAGCCGTGAACGAGTATTGAACTCCGCTTTTTATGAACTGAAGTGTGTTTTTTGATATTCCCCTGACATAGTTATTACCGATAAGATTGAAACCCAGTTCCAAATCCCGGACAGTGCTATCGCTTTCAAGTGCCGTTCCGCGTAAATCCCAAACTGTTGAGCTTAATGAGCCAAGCCAGTAACCTTTGCCCTGCAGAAGATACGGCGCGGTGAAATAACCTGTGCTGTAACCGTAACCCCATACGTAATATGGATTGCTGCCGAAATCATCTCCGAATATCTTTGAAGTTGTTGAATCATTCGGGATAAACGGAAGGCTGAGCAAGTTCCATCCGGCATTGGCAGTTGAGGCGAGACTGTCGCCGACGGCAGTGAATGTGTTTAATGATTTTGCGGTTTTTGTATTACCGAGTGAATCACGGGCAATTATTTTTATAGAGTAGTTATTATTAAGGTATTCATTTGGAATCGTCCAGGTTGTCGATTGAGAGAAACCGACACTTTTAAGGAATGAATAGTTTGTTCCTGCATCGCTTGATTTATAAATTAATACGGAGTCTATGCCTGTACCATCGGAAGTTGTCCAGTTTATGTTTTTCGTAGTACCGCTTCTGAATATATTACTGCCGAGAGGATACAGCATTGTGAGTGACGGAGCAGTACTGTCACCTATGATAAGTTCAAATTGTCTCGCAGTTGCGGATGTGTTATAATATTTATATTCTGAAATGGTTTTCAGATTTACTCTTTGACCTGTTGATAAATCGGTGAGATATTTTCCGAGAGACGAGGGAATTCTGTCTTTCAGGAATGTTAATTTAACCGTGTCATTTAACACGTTGGTTTTTACGAAGAAGAACCATCTTTTAACAGTATCAGTTACGTTTGTGTTTTTCTTAATATCCCGCGCGAAGTCACTTCCGGTGATGACACCCCATTCAGGATGAGAGAAATAAGCCGAGATGTAATTGCCCGGAGACGGAGGAGGTTCGGGTAAATCGAATTGAGAATCAAATCCTTCGGTTGCGCTATCGGCAACACCGGCGAAATTTTCGTTATCAAATACAGTGCTG
>JAPLFI010000299.1 GCA_026390755.1 Ignavibacteriota bacterium | reverse complement strand
TTTTTCGGAAGTGCGTCCGAAAGTACTTCACTGCCATGCTTTGTAACAAGTACGTCATCCTCAATCCTTACGCCTATTCCGCGGTACTTCGCAGGAATTTCTTTCGCGTCTTCCGGAAAATACAGTCCGGGCTCGACGGTAATGACATTACCGGTAAGCAATGTATCAAAATCAAAACGTCCGATTTTCCTATTCGCTACTGCGTCGTGAGTGTCTAAACCTAAATGATGCCCTACTCCGTGCAATGTATATTTTGCAGGGTCAAAACCTTTCTTAAGTATCCCGAGCTTCTTCATCCCCTTCTCCAGTATTTTTACACTGTATGCTTTCAGCCATGTAAGCTTCACTCCCGGCTTTATCTTTTTTATAACTGCCGCCTGCGCATCAAGAACTATCTTGTATATTTCCCTCTGCTCTTTTGTGAATTTTCCGTTGACAGGTACGGTGCGCGTGAGATCGCCGTTGTAATAGTTATATTCAGCGCCGGAATCAATCAGCACAAGGTCGCCGTCTTTGAGCTTTTCTTTGTTAGTGTTGTAATGAAGTATGCATGCGTTGTTTCCGCCCGCAACAATTGTTTCAAACGCTATATCATCCGCTCCGAGGTTCTTATAATTGAATTCAAGCATTGCCTGTACGTGATACTCGAATAATCCCGGTCTGATATTCTGAATCGCGTTGTAAAAAGAAGCCGCGGTAACCGTTGCCGCATAACGCATCTGGTCAGTTTCAAACTCATTCTTTACGGAGCGCATTTTCCCGAGTATGTGATTAATGTCAATCAACTGAATATTAGGAGTTGCGGTAATCCACGTATCAATAAATTTCGTGAGATGCTCCTTCAGCACTCCCGAGAGTTTGAACATTTCAAAAAAACTGACGTAAATCTTGTTAGCCTCATCTTTGGATATTACATCGTTCAGTATATCCCAGATTTTTGTGTTTTCAAATGCCGTGTTAATGCCGAGTTTTGATTTTACGTTATTAAAACCGAGCCGCCTGCCCGTCCATGTTTCGCGGAGCGGATTCTTCGGCTGTACAAATAAAATCTCTTTCGTAAATACTTCTTTCTTAAATCTGTTACCGGAAACTTTCATTCCTCCGGGCGCAAGTACCAGCAGTGCATCCGCCTCGTTAAAACCCGTCAGGTAATAAAAATTTTTATTTTGCTTGAATCGGTGGGCATCGTCGTAAGACCTTGCCACGTGCGTACTGCCGGGAATAATAACTAGAGAATTTTTATCCAGTATGCTGAGTAATTTATCTCTGCGTGATTTATGAAACTGTTTTTGTAATTTTTCCATGATTGTGATTTTAATTTTCTTCTGATGTATTATTATGCTTCGTCAAACTTGCTTTTGTCCGTTTCGTCTTCCAGCGGAATCGGGTAATCGCACGTAAAGCATGCAGTGCAATAACCGGTTTTCGGATTGCTGAACGGTACTGAATCCAGAAGCGCGCCAACAGATAAATATTCAAGCGTATCAACGCCAAGCGCTTTTCTGATTTCTTCAACGTTCCGGTGGTACTGGTTCGCAATCAGCTCTTCCTTCGACGGAAAATCCATTCCGTAATAACACGGGGAAATAATCGGCGGAGAGGTTATACGAAGATGAATTTCTTTCGGTAACGCCTTCTTTATAAGGTCAACCAGCAATTTAATCGTTGTCCCGCGCACGATTGAATCGTCAACTATCACAACTTTTCTTCCAGTCAGCACTCCTTTAACTATGTTGAATTTCGTTCTTACCTTCATTCTCCGGCTGTCCTGACCCGGCTGTATGAATGTCCTGCCTACGTAGTGACTGCGTATTAATCCGTATTCGTGTTTCAGATTCTTTGTATGTTTAACACATTCGTTGAAATATCCGAGCGTCGCAGTATTGGAAGAATCAGGCACATTGATAACTATAACTTTTCTTTCATCATCGTCTTCGGGATTGTCTTTCTCGGGCGGCGGATGCTCGATTGCCAGATGCGCGCCGATTTTACGCCTTACTTTATCAACTTTCTCTTCGAATATCTGGCTGTCGGGACGGCTGAAATATATGTATTCAAAGATGCAGTGATTGTATTTACCGAGCTCCTGAATCATGTAAGATTTTTCAATTCCCGTATTTATTACTTCTTTATCAATAATTATCAGTTCACCGGGCTGTACGTCGCGGACATATTCAGCATTGAGTATATCGAATGTTGTTGTTTCGGACGCGAATATATAAGTGTCGTCAAGTTTCCCCATCGCAAACGGACGCACTCCCCATGGGTCGCGCGCCGCTATCAGCATGTCATCCATCAGTATGCAAATCGAATATGAGCCGCGCACCCGGCGGAACACATCAAGCAATTTATCCGCAATATTTTTTTCCTTACTGCGCGCTATCAAATGCAGTATTATTTCTGTGTCCGTTGTTGTCTGGAATATTGTCCCTTCGTCCTGAAGTTTCTTCCGGAGTGTATTTGCATTCGTAAGGTTTCCGTTATGAGCAAGGGCTAGGTTTCCGTCTTTATAAGTAACTTTAAAAGGTTGTATATTATTCCGCTTGTCCGATGAGCCGGTTGTGGAATATCTGTTATGCCCTATCGCTGAATTTCCTTTCAGATGCTCCGTGAGAAGTTTTTCGTCCTGAAAGATACCGAGCACAAGCCCGTGTCCTTTATGAATATTGAACCTGTATTTATCTTTATCAGGCAGGTATTCCGATGATACTATTCCTGCGGCTTCCTGCCCCCTGTGCTGAAGCGCATGTAAACCGTAATAAGTCATAATAGCAGATTCAGGGTGATTGTAAACGCCGACAACGCCGCAGTTCGAACGGCTGGATTTTGTCGGAGCCTGATAATACTCCGATAAACTCTTTTGCTTAAGTTCCTTTATTTCCAATTCTTATTTATGGTAATTATTGCTTTATTATTCTTATGTGATTTGAAAATATCCATGCTTTATCCCATAACCAGCATTCGACTCTGTAATTACCGGGACCGTCCGCTGTCCAGACACCTCCTGTTCCGGCAGATTCATCAATACATATACCGTCTTTAATCAGCCTGACGTTTGATTCTTTCGGAGCAAAACAGTTAAGCATTACCTTATCTGTAACCGAATCAAGAAATATATCATCTCCCGTATGATACTTGTCTTTTTTATAATCTGCAAAGAAACGAAATCCCTTGCCGTCTCCATGATATGAATTTACAATAAATGAGCTCCCTTTTTTAAGAGCTTTAATTATATCTCTTTTATATTCAGGAAATTTTTCCGTGTTTCCCTTTTCTATTTCATAGTCGAGAAGAACATGTGTCCTGATAGATTTAAACAGAATTTTATAAGCGAATATCTCAACATTGTAAAATCCGAGCATGCTCATTTTATGTGCATGGGCGTCAACACTGCCTATAGCCGAAACTCTTCTGTGTTTATTGAGTTCGTCCCATTTATTTACCGACTGCTTATCGGGCGCGATAATGGATTTCAGCGGATGCAAAAACCTCTGCACTTTATTAGTATCATTCAATCCTTCAACCCATTCACTCATGTGATTCCAGATTTCTATGCCGTCAAAACCGGGACAGTCCCATGCATTCCACGGATATGCCGGATGCTCGGGGAAATGACTGCGCTTTTCGTAAGGATGGGCGATGAAACCAACTCCGCCTTTTTTCTTGATTTCACTTACGTATTCCTGAACCGAAAGATTACAACCAAGCTCGCCGTTATGCAGCATCCTGTACGTCCCTACCATCTCATCCGTACCCATAACAAGATAGTGGTTCTTGTTCTCTATATCATTAACTTCATATCCTACGATAACCATGGTACCGCCTGCCCATTTTTCGTGTCCGTCTTCCCGCGCACGCATGGTGTTGTGGTCTGTAAGTATAAAATAATCAAGCCCGGTTTCATTTGCGCTTGCCGCTATTTGTTCTATAGTTCCGGTACCGTCTGAATATGTTGAGTGTATGTGTATTGCGCCTGAATATTCGTGCATATCTGTTTTAAAGATTTTATGAAAATGTTCTGAAATTAAATTGTATCTTAATCCTTATGCCGTTTACAAAAAAGCTCTGCTACCGTTCGGTTTTATTTGTTCTCTTAGACTTAATCGTAACACCCAGAAGCCCGCCGAGTATTCCAAAAAGCGGGTATATTATCATATTCGATACAAGTGAAAATACCGCTATCGTGGGCGAAAAACCGTAACGGGAAAATTCATCCGAAAATTTACTGAGCTGAAGATCAACTTCCTGAGGCAATTTTATTCCCGATTCGTTTAACATTTTGCTGACTTCAATCACCGGATTGACGTCGGAATACATCATCATGAGCATATTTATGCCGCTTACAAGAACCGCTGATAATATTCCCGACAGAAGCCCTATCATCACACCGTCTTTATGAGTTAAAGGAACTCCCTCTGCGGAAGCGTGACGGGAATATATAAATACACCCGCCATTCCTCCGAGAATAATTCCCGAACAAAAGAATAAATTAATAAAATTCAATAAAGGAATTACCGCTATTCCCGTCATGATCGTTGTTCCCCATATTACCGGCTGAAGTCTGTTCGTATGCATTATTGTAATTTAATATTTATTCTTCTGTATTAAACAATTTTTTTTCTATTAAAGTACTCGGATAGTTCCGAAAATAAATTTACAAATCCCGGAATAATGTAAAAAGGCAATATAAAACCCGTTATTCCACCTGTAATACTCCTTGTAAGAAATGTGTTTTTAAATACGCCTGCATAATCGAGTATAGCATCTGCAAAAAGCAATCCCGCCGCAGATATGAGTATCCATAAAGCCGGAATCTTTTGATTATCCGTTTTTTTAATAAAAGGATATATAATCGCGGCGAAAGTAAATCCTGTGTAAACAGAAATACACCTTGCGCAAACGGCAATCTTGCCGCCGAACAGATGATAACTCCGGTCGTCAAGCTGATGACAGGTTGACGAAAAAAAAATATATCCGAATTCACCAATCCGTCCCGGGAGACCATCCTGAGATTCTAAATATGGAGTGAAAACAGCAAAAACAGTCCACAGGAGACTTGCTAATAATACCGTAAAATATACAATTTTGCTCAAATTTTAACTTTTTATATATAAACTATTGACAATTTTTCACGTAAATACAATATGTTAGTGCAAGATTATATAACCGGTAACAATAACAATAATTAATATAAATTTCAATTTTATATTTTATCGGTTGAAATTTACATTAGAGTTTTGCATATTCGCAAAAATAGCGTTCTTTTACATTTAATAACTTTAATCTTATACAGTATGAAAATGAAAATTAACATTACAGCCAGACATTTCAGAGCAAAAGAATCAACAAAGGATTATATTAAAGCAAGACTTGAATCCTTTGAGAAGTACAATGAAAACATACTGCATGCAGATGTCATATTATCTTATGACAAACCGCCTGCTGATACGAAGTACTGTGAGATTATCATCAAACTCAGGGATAAATTACTGACAGCTACGGAATCAGCTGTTGATTTTGAAAAGGCAACTGACCTTGCCGCAGGGAAAATAGAAATACAGCTCTATAAAGTGAAAGATAAAATTAAAGCAAAGAAACACAAAAACGCTAACATTAAATAATGAAAAATATTGCCGGACAGCTTAAAAGATATTAAGGAAATAAAAAAAGAATTTATTACCGTAGATTTTTTTTACAATGAATGCAGGGATCGGTTCAAGTTAACAAAAATTACGTCCAAGAAAATCAAACCGGGGCTGAACCTGACTGAGAAGAATCTTCACAGACCGGGACTTGCCTTGGCGGGATTTGTTGATTTGTTCGCGTTTAACCGCATCCAGATTTTCGGTAATACGGAGAATAATTATCTTAAAAAGCTGTCTGCAAAGGAAAAGACAAATACGCTTACAAGATATTTTTCGTTTGCAGTACCGCTGGTTATTTTTACGGATAACAATAAACCGACATCAGAAGTTTTGAAACTTGCGGACGAAAAAGACGTTCCGGTTTTTACAACACCAGTACATACAACAAGATTAGTTTCACTTTTAAGTGATTTCCTCGATGACCAGTTTTCTGTTCAGGCGGCAATCCACTCATCTTTTGTTGATGTTTACGGTGTAGGACTGCTGTTCTGCGGCAAATCAGGTATCGGTAAAAGTGAAATAACGCTTGACCTTATTGAACGCGGACACAGACTTGTTGCCGATGATGTTGTGATTGTTTCGAAGAAAGCCGAAAATGTGCTGATGGGCTCGGGAACTTCCCTCGTGAAACATTTCATGGAAATCCGGGGTCTCGGGATTATTGATATCGGGCGGATTTTCGGAATAAGGGCAATAAGATATCAGAAGAGAGTTGAAGTGATTGTTGAACTTGAAACATGGGATAGTTCAAAATCTTATGAAAGAACAGGGCTGGATACGCATTTAATTAATATTCTGGGCGTCGAAATTGAGAAAATTAATCTGCCGATTTCTCCGGGTAAGAATATTACTGTCATTGCAGAAGTTATCGCACTTAACTATCTTTGCAAGCATTACGGCTATAATGCCGCAAAAGTATTTGAGAAAAAACTTACTAACCGCATCAGGCAGAACAAAAATGGCAGCCCGAATGCGGTCGAGTCCAAGTTTAAGAGAAATACCGAGTATTTTGAACACGATTTCGAATAATAACATTTTTATAAATTTTTATTTAAATATGGAGGTAATTATTAAATGGTTTGGACGTTAGAGCTGGCATCTTATCTTGACGATGCTCCCTGGCCCGCAAATAAAGCCGAGCTTATTGATTATGCAACCCGGACGGGAGCTCCGAATGAAGTTGTCGAGAATTTAATGGATCTCGAAGATTCAGATGAGCCATACGAAAGTATAGAGGAAATTTGGCTGGATTATCCGACGGATGAAGATTTCTTTTATGATGAAGAAGCCAAGGATTTCTGAAATTTTATTAAACAAAAACATTAAACCCAATAAATATTTTTTATTGGGTTTTTTTTAATGTTGACCCAAAAATACATTAAATATTCCGGCTTTTATCTCTTTATCTTTATTTGTTTCTTTGCCGTAAATTCTCCGGCGCAGGATGAAGATGACCCTGTTCAGGGAGTTGTCGAAATTGATGAGATTAATTTCGTATTTACTAATACTCAGAATTTTCAGGACTCCGACCTTGAAAATATTATTAAAACAGGAACAACTAAATATTTCAAATATGAAGATTTTGAGAATGATATTCTGCGTATCGAGAAATTTTATTTTGATAACGGATACCTTGACGCCGTAGTTGACTCAGCAACAGCTTTTGATAATAAAAACAGAATAAATGTAACGTTTAAAATAACAGAAAATCATCCGAGCAAAATTATTGATATTAAATACAACGGATTGGATGAAGTTGATAATACGCTTGTACAGAATCTGTTCTCTGACGGCACCCCTATTATCAAGACAGGTGATATATATGTTAAGACAAAAGTTTCTCTTGAAGTCAACAGAATACTCAGGAGTCTGCAGGATAACGGATACGCTTTCGCTTCCTGCAGTTCGCCGGAAATCGAGAAGTTTGAAACTCTTGACGAAAACCTGAAACATACGCTGAAGGTTGTTATTGATTTTCAGCCAGGAGAGAGATATCTCTTCGGGAATACAAGCATTACAATTAAGGATAATAAGTATAATGTTTCGTTTGACGATGTGCTGAAAGAACTCGAATACGTCAGAGGCGATATTTACAGCAAAGAGAAACTGATTAACAGCGAAAACAGAATCAGCAGAATTTCGATTATCGAAAACGGCAGAATACTGATTGATAATATTGATACGGTTAAGAGAATTATTAACCTGAAAATATCAGCCGGAATAAGGAATAAATACGAACTACAGCCTGAACTTCTTTTTTATGAAATACAGAACCAGTTCTTCGGCGGATTAGGTTTATCTTTTTCGGATAAGTATTTCTTCGGCGATGCGCGAACGTTTAAGGCTGCCGTCCGCGGACTCGTGAATTCACCGCAAACTTACAGGACAGAATTAGTTATGGAGGTTTTCCAGCCCCATATTTTCGGTAATAATAAAATTACCGGCAGTCTGAACCTGACCGGACTACTTTATTCAATCGAGGAATTCTGGATCGAGCAGATAAAAAATCAGACAACACTGTATTATGAATTACCAAAATTTACATACTTAAATAATTTAAATTTAAACTGGCAGTTATCAAACGAAAGAATATTTTTTAAAACTCCTGTTTCTGTTTATGATAACGACTCACTGGTCATTTTACCAGAAGGCGCTTATATAAACTTATTTACATCAATTCTCGGACTGACCTTTATTCATAACAATACAAATAACTTTAGTTTCCCTACGTCAGGATTTTACCAGTCCTATCTGGTGGAGGAAAGCGGTCTCCTGAGCGGATTATTGCAAAAATTATTTAAAGTTTCTACCGTGAATTACGTAAAACTTACTTTCCTCAATAAATTTTATATGCCCGTTACGGGAAACGGTGAAAAATCAACTCTCGCCAATAAATTTCTAATCGGCAATATCTTTGAATACGGTGACAATACACTGAAAGTAAGCGGGCAGATTAAGGATTACGCTACTAATATTGTTCCTCTCGAATACAGATTCATTGCGGGAGGAAGTTCGAGTGTCAGGGGTTGGCCGGCGAGAAGGCTCGGGACTTTCCCCGGATCGGAAAACGGAGGTAATTTTATAGTAGAAGGCAGTTTTGAGCACCGAACAAGACCCTTCCTAGACAGCAAAGGAATTATCAAAGATGTCGGTTTTGTTACGTTTTTTGATTACGGCAATCTGTGGGAATTTGCCAGTAAGTTCAAGTTTAGCGATGTTGCGCTCGCAATCGGCGTAGGACTGCGATATTATACGATAGTCGGTCCTTTCAGATTAGATTTTGGATTTAAACTTTATGATTACGCGCCTTCTCCGGGAACAAGCAGCTGGCTCTTTCAAAATACAATTTCAAATATTTTCAAAGAGAAACTCACTTTACAATTCGGAATCGGCAATACTTTTTAAATATATACTTATATGTGGAAAAATATAATAGGGCAGGACAGGGTAATTAACATTCTGAGTAATATGTACGCAAGCGGAAGAATTCCTCATTCGCTGATATTTTATGGAAAAGAGGGTACGGGAAAAGATGCGGCCGCCATTGAAATAGCGAAACTTGTTAATTGTGATAATCCGGTTAACGTCGGAACTTCCTTAAAAGAAGCCTGCGATGTATGTACATCGTGCAGACAAATAGCAACTCTCAATTCCGTATATTTTAAATTTATTACGGCTTTACCAACAGGAAAAAAAGAGTCAAATGAAGAAGACAGTCCGGTTTCACTCCTGAACAATGAAGACCGTGAATCGTATCATACCGAATTAAAGAGAAAAGCGGCTAACCCCTATTATAAAATCAGTTTACAGAAAGCGAACAATATCAGAATTGACAGCATCAGACAAATCAGAAAAGACATTTTCCTGACTGCGGGAAGAGGGAAAACAAAAGTATTTCTTATTTCAAATGCGGATCTAATGAATCCGCAAAGTTCAAACGCTTTTCTCAAGATTTTAGAAGAGCCGCCCGGCAGATGTTTGATTATTCTTACGACGGCAAGGGTTAATTCTTTACTTCCGACAATAACCGGCAGATGCCAGAAAATAAGATTTGACTCGATAAAAAAGAAGGAACTGACTGATTACCTGATGAAACATTTCGAGACCCTGAGTAAAGAAGAAACGGCATTATACGCCGGTGTGGCAGAAGGCAGTATCTCGAAATGTATGAATATTATGAATTCTTATTTTCTTGAACTGCGCGATTCCGTTCTGGGTATTCTGCGCGCCGTTGTAACAAAACAGTATTTTCAGGCGTCAGTGATTATTAATACGATTACTTCAGCCAAAGATAAAGAAAAAGTAAGGCTGTTTCTGTTTCTTATGATTTTGTGGTTTCGGGATATTACCTGCATCTCTAACGATAATGAGGAAATAATAATCAATAAAGACAAAATAGATAACATTAATAAGTTTCATCAGAAATATCGGTCTGAATCGTTTGAAATAATTAATCTGCTTGAAGATTTAATAAAAGAACTGGACATGAACGTTAATACCGAGCTGATGCTTCATACGCTTTTTTATAAACTGACGGGACTTATCAGAATTTCACGATAACATTCTCGATTTTCCAGCCCCCTTTCAGATCCAGGACGCCGTCAAAAATAAAAAATTTCCCGGCGGGCTTGTACGGATACGGCTCTCCCCTGTCGAAACTATTATTTTGTTTTTCGTCAATAAATGAGAAAAGTTTGTACTTTCCTTCTTTTAATCCTTCGAATATATACAGAGAATCTGACGTCAGAATTCGCGAATAATTAAGAAACGGATCATCCGTATTGAATAGTTTTATTATTACATTGCTGTTAACGGCAGATTTTTGCCTGACCAATCCGGATATACTGCCGCTTTTTCGCTCAGATGATGTCCGGAAAAATATTGAATAATCGCCTTTTCTCAGAGATTTCTTAAAAGCGAAACTGAAATTGTAATTTTCGTTGAAGTTAAGCGGAACAGCAGGTAATATTTCGAGCAGTGAATCATTAAACCAGTTGTAAATAATCCTGACGTTATTATTAAGAGAGTCAGCCAGTTTTGACGATACGGCAATTTCTTCATGTGTTAATCCTGTATTTTTGAAATAGAAATAAAATTTCGGATTTACGGGTATATCCTTATCGCCGGGTATCACAGAAGAATAAATACTGCGTGAGCTGTCAGCTTTCAGAAGATTGAAAAATTCCCTGCTCTTCCGGTATGCTTCATCCCTGATAAACCCTTCTAAAATAAAATTACAGTCTTTTAGTTCATCTGAATTTACTATTTCTTTATCTTCATTCAGCATCGAAATGTAATCGAACTCTTTATCGTATAACGTGTTCCTGTCACCGTCATACAGCGCAAATAATCTGAACATTCCGTCAGGCAGGTTCTCAAATGAATACAAACCGTTATCTGCGACAGGCATGACAAAATCAGCCGGATAGCGCGCCGGATTCAAAAGACTGTCCGGCTTATTGCCGAGCTTATATGCGAGTATGAATGTCCTGTCATTTTTTTCCGAATATACTTTACCCTTAATCTTCCCTTTATCAATCCTGCCGCCTGTTGAAAAAGCAAGACTGACAGGTGAATTAAGGCTGTTTCCGCGTATATCTTTGAGCGATTTGCCTAATATAACGAGATAAGTAATATTTTTTGCTAAAGATCCGGAAAATTCTATTTCGACCGTCTTTCCGCTCCAGTTATAATTAATTTCACCGGGCGGTTTCGGGGTTATAAATAAAGCGTCTATAAAACTGCGCCTGTCAACATATTCATCAAACTCTATCGTAATTGTCTTTCCCGAAAAATTCACGGCGCCGTTTGAGGGATATATATACTGAATTTTCGGCGCTATCTTATCATCGTCACCTCCGGATGGCGGTTGCTGATTTGCGCATCCCTGCAAAAGGAAAAAAAATGCAGATATTATTGTAAATATTTTAACTGTGTAATCTTTCAATGTCGGCTTTCATATCATCGAGTGATTTTCTCGTAATAGCCAGTCCCAGACCCATGCCCTGTGACTTGGTGGAGAAATTCGGTTCAAATAATTTATTTAGTATCTCAGGCTCAATACCACAGCCGTTATCGGATATTTCAATTACGACTTTATCGGATTCATTTCGTGAACTGACCGAAATAAGTCCGTTTTTTTCTATGGACTGTACAGAATTTTTTATTAAATTCTGAAAAACCCTGTTCATTTCCTGTTTATCGCCGAATACACTCCTGAGATTTTCAAAAAGGTTTTTCCTGAATTCGACCTTCGGGTCGAGGGAGTACAGTGAAATGACATCTTCGAGAATTTCATTAAGATTCAGAGGCTGATAATTTCTGCCGGGAAGCTTAGCGAAATCGGAAAACGCCGTGGCAATTTTACTAAGTTTATCAATTTCACTGCTTATAAGATCCTTTGTTTTCTTTAATACTTTTTCGAAATTTTCGGGATCATTCTCTTTGTGAATATTATAGAGATGCTGTATTGACAGCTTTATCGGAGTAAGCGGGTTTTTGATTTCATGCGCAACCCTTCTGGCTATGTCCCGCCAGGCCGCTTCTCTTTCTGCTTTTTTAACCTCTTCTTTTGTTCGTTCAAGATCCCTCGCCATCTTATTAAATGAATCCACCAGACTGCCAATTTCGTCGTTTCTCTTGATTTTAATCTCAACTTTGCTTTCCCCTCTTGCAAGTTTTTCGGTCGCTGCCTTCATTATAAGAATCGGTTTTGAAATTTTTCCGGTTATAAAACTCACTATAACGAGCAGAATCATTGCTACAATAAAATATGAACCGAAGATGAATGTAAGTGTTTCTGTCAGCTCTTCATTCATTTCCTTTTGCCTGTAAACTGACAATGAACTGATAACACCGTTCACGAAATTCCCCCTGTCTTTCAGCGGTTTATAACCTACCAGATATGAAATTCCGTCAATTGACTGATTTTTTATATAAAGATCCTTTTTCAAAACGTTTATATTATAATACCCGTCAGCGTCTAATCTTGTATCAAGAAAATCCGACCTGAATAACTCTTCATTTGTGGAAGCAACCATCTTATTCCTTATGAAGAGATTATAATTCTTGCCGGAATTGAAAAAATTCCGGACGAGAACGTCCTTTGCGACACTCTTTATTGTGTCCAGGGGTTTGAACTTATTAAAAATTGTTTTCTCGTCTTTTAATGCCTCGTTAACAAGGTTCAGATCCGATATAAGCTGATTCCTGATGCTAAGCTCATTTTTACTGTTAATATATGTCCTTGTATATACAGCCAGTAAAACAATCGGAATCACCGATACGACAAGAAAGGACAGAAACAGTTTTTCCGTGAAATTCAGTCTTATTGTTTTAATCCTGAACAGATAAGGAATACTGTAAAAAACATAGAATACGGCATATACTATCAGGGAAAAGAGAATAAATTTGAGAAAGTAAAAAGTCAGCAGGGAAAAGTCATCACGCTTGAGACTTACAGCAAAAATTTTTTCTTCGGAATTACTGCCGTTTTCCGAAGATTCTCCGACCTGATTTTCAAAAGTCCTGCCCGAACCTGAAAAGTATGTTCGGTATCTTTCGTTATTTACAATATCATATCTCCAGTAATTACTTTTTTCGCCGCTTCTGATTTGATTCCTGTAATTTTCAAGATACCTCAGAATATTTTTTGAGATTTCGGGTTCTGTTGAATTTGTTACTTCACCGTTGATAAATTCGGAAATAACAGGTTTTGTTATCAGCTTATCAAGAAGAGTTTCCTTCGGAGAATTTCCATACGAATTAAACCGCTCGCCCGAAAAAAGATTGATGGATTCCGAATTTACGGAAACGAGTATATAACCTACAATTTCGGCAAATTGTGTATTTCTGAGGTCCATATTCTCCACGGGTACAATACCGGTATAATAATTAAACTGTTTGTTTTTAAGAATACTGATATCGTCAAATTTGATCGGTTCAATATTAATTTCTGTGTTGCCCGGTTTTTCAATATCTGTTTCATAATCATCAAAAAAGGCAGTATCAGACTTAAGTCCCTCATCCGGCACGGAGACATTCAATTTCTTTGAAAAAAAGTTTTTTTTAACGAAACTGACAACACTATCGGCGTTAATCAGTCCCGCGCTCGCGTTGAAATCGCTGATAATTTTTTTCGAAGAATCAAGTACGATAATATCCGATTTATAGTTCAAATCATTAAGTTTACTGTTCCTCCAGAAGTAATATGAAAGAAGTTGCGTCTTGCTTCCATCCTTTATAAAATCTTCCGCATTTCTGTCTTTGCTTAACTTCGTCAGTTCGTTGGAAATAAGATAAATTACTTTTTCATCCTGATTTTCAGTAAGTTCCGAACCAATTAATTCTATATAGGAAGTCTCCTGCGATTTCGTTTTTTCGAGCAGTATCAGTGGTGTTACTATTATGCTGATTAAAACAATAAACGAAATATTCCTGAGTGAAAATAAAAAATAATTTTTTCTTGCAATCGAACTTTTGAGTATATAAAAGCAAAAAAGGAAAATCAGACAGATAATCAGAATTCTGTGCAGGTTTATTATGGTGAAATTAATGCCCGAATAATTGAAAGCTTCGTTAATCACAAGAAATAATAAAAAGACCGCAAATATATAAACTTTCCGGTAATTTTTTTTCGCTGAAAACACCCTCGCGTGATCAATAACCAAGAGAATAAATACTGTATTCAGTATAAGGTAAGTGAAAGTAAAAACAAGAATCGAAATTTGAATGACAAATAACGGTAAATCAGGAATAATATCAGTTTTATCGAGAAATTTTATATTGGAATCGAAAATTAAACTTTTAACGGTTTCACCGTAAACATTAAAAAGAAGGAAGACACAGCCCGTAAAAAAAAGAAATAAGAATGCAGAAACCAAAATATTTCTTTTTTCAGTTACAGGTTTCGGATTTATAACCACACTATGAACGGCGGATACGGTATAAACGGCAAAAAATAAAAGGAATAACGAAGTAACCATCAAATCGCCGAGAGACCTTGCAATACCGGCGCCGAATTTTGACGCGAAATACTGAGGCATAAATATTTCGCTTTCAAATAAATCTGTCGGGAAACCCGTAACAATCCATAAGTACCGTATGAAAATCAAAACAATAAAAGTCAGAATTATTCTTACCAGGATTGACCTGAAAAGATTAACCACTCTGAATACAGAGGGAAGGAGAAATAATGTAAATAAAAATATAAGAACTGCGGCAATACGGGAAGAAAGCTTTTGTATGTAATCATTGTGATATTTTAATTCGTATTTCTGAATCCCGGCTTTACCGATTATTAATCCTCCGATTCCTGCTAATTTGACATACTGTCTGTCCGATATTGTATCCGTCCGGATTAAACCGCTGTAGGTATCGGCAGGATAAAAATCAACTTCAGTATTGAGTCTGTTCCTGAGTTTATTGCCCAGCAAATCTTCCGTATTATTATTACTTGTTCCCGAATATTTTGAACCGATAACAACACCGCTGACAAGAACCCCCGAATAAGAATTTTCGTCAGAGAGTTCCTTTATGGGAGAATAATAAATCAGATAGGTGTAAAACCCGATATCTTTAAGTACTGTAAACGTGATTCCTTTAAATGCTTTCTGGAGGAGTATAAATTCCGGGTTCAGCTGTCTGCCTTCAAAGCAAATCTGTTCAAACCGTTTATCGTATATTTCAATACTCATAATGTCAGGAATTTCGGCTGAGAGGACTTCATCGTAAATTTTTCTTGTATCAATTTTTTCAAGATTCTTTCTGATGTTCAGATTTCCTGAAAGTTTTTCCGAGAAATTATTTAAATCATTTTGCGAAGCAATAAAATCCGAAATTACGGCATCAGAATGCTCTGCTGATTTCTCCGTGAATATCTCCTGCCAGTTATTGTCAACTTTTGAGATAACAACAAAAGAAAATATTTTTACTGCGCACAGCCACAGCAGAAAGAAAAGTGAGATTAAAACCGTGACCCTGTACCTCCTTGGGAAAACGGAATGTAAGTATGGGTTTTTCATCAGTTGATATTTATCTGGTCAACTATCCATACATCGTCCCTGTATTTAAGCGATACGGATACATTGAGCTCCCTCTTACCGCTTCCGATGTTATACACATATTTACCGTTGGTGAAAGCATAAGAATTCTTATGATATGAGCGGAAATATTTAAAATTAACAATTTTAAAGTAATCCATAAAATCAGACAGCATAAACTCAGCCTGGCTTGAACTGTAAAATCCTTTTTCATAACTTATTATATCCAGATAAACTTCATTGCTGAAATGCTGACTGATTATACTCACACTCGAGGCGGAAAAACCGGTGGCTATTTCTTTGAAAATTCTTTTACAGCTTGAATATTTCTGATTTGCTTTCTCAGATTTATATTTCTTATCCTGCCACCACTCATCCTGAGCGCAGAGAGTTGAAAAGGTAATCTGAATAAAACCAAGCAATAATAATAAAAAATCAGCCGTAATTCAATTAAAAGAAAATTATTGAAACGAATAATTATTTTTCTCAAAAATTTCACTGTTTTGTGCAAGTTTATGAGATAATGAATATATTTATCATTGAAATAGCGGAGTTAATTCACTATGTTTGTATCTTTGAAAAAAGCCGGGATAGCTCAGTTGGTTAGAGCGTCGGAATCATAATCCGCAGGTCGTGGGTTCAAATCCCTCTCCCGGTACAAATTTTAAGCTCCGGAATTCATCAAACACCGGGGCTTTTTTTTTGTTGCATAATTTGATTATTGACATATTCAGAATATTATATTACTTTGGAGGTAACTTAATAATATTTATTATGAAAAAATTCATACTTTTTATTTTATTACTCGGCACTTTCTTAGCCGTTACCGGCATTAACGTAACAAAGGCACAGGTGCTTTACTATGCTCCGAAATATACTCTCGGGTTAAGTCTCAACGGTAATATTGCCGCCGAAGATGCCCACGGCGCAGTTGTCGGCTCGCCTTTCAGCGTTTATGATTATCAGATGATCTGGGGCAGAGGCATTACCGTTTACGGCAAGCTCGGACTCGGCGGAAGACAAAACAGCCGGCTTACACTATCAGCATCATACAATAAAATGGTGAACAGCAATGCCAGCGGCAAAATCCCTTTCTTTGTTATGACACCCAGCGGCGGTGCTGTTTTTACCGACTATAACATCTGGACTGTCGGACTGGGATATGAATTTGTATTCTATCCGAACCTCAGAAACAGGTCATTTGTCGGTCTGGCTGTTACGGGTAATCTCATAGGGACTCCGTCCGGTTCTTACATTTCGACTGTAAATAATGCCCTTCGAGTCGGATTG
>JAPLFI010000048.1 GCA_026390755.1 Ignavibacteriota bacterium | reverse complement strand
TATACATAAATACCGGAGGATAATTTCATTTTGCTAACATCAATCCCAATAAAGTAATTTCCGGCGAGGAAATATTCGCTGTTATATATTCTTACTACTTCCTTGCCGGTTATGTCATACACGGCAAGCGAAACATAAGAGGGTATTGACACGGAGAAGTCTATTCTTGTTGATGAATTAAACGGGTTTGGATAGTTTTGTTCGAGTTTAAAGATATCAGGTTTCTCGGTGATGCCCGAGTTTATACCTGTAATAATAATAGTACCGCCGCCGTCGTTAGTACGTATAAAATCACAAAATCCTGTGTCTTTATTGGCAAAATCAATACCGCCATATTTTCCTCTGTGGATACTTGTATCAGGCTGTTGAAATCCCCAGTTTACACCTCCGTTTGTCGATACCCAAATAATTCCTCTTGAAAATTCGCCAAAATTTCGTAGTCCGCCAGTTCCATAGATAGTATCTTTATTTATTAGTTTGAATTTATTCAGTGTTCTAATAAGCAAATTGTAACCTGTCGGCATGTAATATGCATTCCAGTTTAATCCTCCGTTTGTAGTTTTTTTCATGTTATCTCCCGTTGCCGCAAATCCTGTATTCTCATCCAGAAAATATAATTGACCGGAAAAGCCTGCATCCATAACACGGAACCAGTTACCGCCGCTCGTCGTTGTCTTCCAGACTTCTGCCGCATCCATTGCCCATCCCATATATTCTCCGTTTACTTTGTTCTTGAGAAAGAAAACCCTTCCCCTTCCTGTATTATCAGACTGGACAATCCAGTTGACTCCTCTGTTTGTTGTCCTCCATAGATAAGGCAATCCTCCGGCTGAACCGCCCACCCAGCCTGTATCGCGGTTCACAAATGATATGCCGTAAGTATTCCAGGCATTTGGAATCAGTAAGCTATCCCAAGAGGTGCCGCGATTATAAGAACGATAAATCATACCGTTATCGTTGAAATTACTGCCTCTGCCATAAACAGAAATACTGTCAATGATGTCAAACCCCAAAACGTATTGGTTTGATAAAATTGCTTGCCAATTATATCCTCCGTTTGTTGTTCTTAAAATTAAATTTGGATTTACCATTGCTATTATACCCGTATTCTCATCAAAGAACTTTAAATCCTGAATTTGCCCATTATAAGGCAACGGCTGATAGAACCATCCGGACTGCGCAAAGCAGTTATTAAAGAATATTAAACAAAAAATAAAAATTAAAATAGCATGAAGATTATTTTTCCCGATTGGAAAGATATCGTGTTTTGAAGATTGACTTCTCATTTTATTTACCTCCGGTATTTAGTGATAACGTAATTTAACATAAAATCATTAAACTTTAACTGTAAAGATTCTGAATTTATAAATTATCGGATAAAGACAGCACAGCAGTATTTACCAGGAGCTGTCTTTTCCGATATTCTAATTTGTCCGGCGGAGTATCCATCTTTCTGTTATTATGATTTTAAAAAGTGAAGCAAACATTTCAGGAAGAAACATATTTAGAAAATTCATGATTATTTTTTTATATTCACCTATAACGTCCGGATATTTCAAATTTAACGCAAATACATTTTTTTCAATTTTCTTAAAAATATATTCCTTTTTCTTTTTTGTTCATCGGCAACATGTGTATAATCTGTTATTAATGCAAAGATACTTTTATCGATTTTATTAAAACGGCTTGAAACCCGCATCCGGCTTAGCATACTGAAATTTATGATTATTAAACAATAATTAATCTACTGCATTTACCTAAATCTTTATGTTTCTATAAATATTTTTGCATATAAACATAATATTAAATTTCGTAATAACAAAACTACAAAAACCTTGTATATTACCAGATAAATTATAATTTATAAGTGAATTATTGCGATAAACTACTGTTATAACAAAGCTGAACATATAAGTATTATTACCACTTATACATTTTGGGGAGAAATAATGTCAACCAGCGTTTATTATTGCCGGTAGGATAACTCAAAACAAAAAGCCGGCGGAAAAATCTTCTGCCGGCTTTTAAAAAATCTGTCGTGTTTCAGAACTCAGAAAGTTCCGTTACGACAAATGTCCTTATTTTATTAATACCATTTTCTTCACCGCCATAAAGTCCTTTCCTTCATTCACGAGTATCCGTGCAAAGTAAACTCCGCTTGCGAGATTAGAGCCGTTGAACTCAGTAATATACTTTCCCGCAGTTCTGAATTCATTATTCACGAGTACTTTTACTTCGCGACCGAGTATGTCATAAATCACAAGTTTGACTTTAGCATCTTTCGGTAAATCAAAGTTGATTTTTGTTGTCGGGTTAAACGGATTAGGGTAGTTTTGTGACAAAGCAAATTCAGTCGGAATTGTGCTTGTTCCTTTTTTGTTCGAGCTTACAAACTTACCCCCAAATACCTTGGCAATATCTTTACTGATTATTTCCCTGTATTCCGATTGGGTTTTTGGTCTTTTTATTTTAACGACTTCTTTTAAATCATTCATCGTTTTAAGTTGTTTCTTTTATTCATTTTGTACCTTGCTGTTATTGCTTTCGGTCTTGGTTTTCAACTCTGTGTATTTCTTTTCTTGTTTTGTCTTTTCATTCTGTATC
>JAPLFI010000192.1 GCA_026390755.1 Ignavibacteriota bacterium | reverse complement strand
GCAAAAACAAATTTAATACCTGCTTTTTTATTTTTCAGGTTATTACTTAGTCCTATTTTTTTTATCGTTTTGGACGGATGTGATTTTTTCTGTCTGTTCCATTTTTTTTGTCCTTTCTTTTATTGGTTCTTCGAGAAAGGACAAAAAAATAGACGGAAAAAATAGAAGAAAAAAAAGACGTGAAAAAACCGTGACAAACGTTCTTTTTGGCGCGGTTTTTTCGTTCTTTGTCTTTTTTTTCTTTCTTTCATTCCGCGAATAACAGCATAACGGCAATCATCGCCAAGACCAGATGAAGCGGGCGCCTGTTGGAGCTGGGAGCTGTTCTTGCGACCGCGACTTGCCTACCTGCTGTAGGCAGGCGCCCGCCGAACGGAAAGACCAGTTCTTAGACGTGCAGCGTAGCGGAAACGGCGTTTGATATTAGCTACGGCAGAACATACGGGATTTTGTTGACGCAGCCGCACACAATAAAGAAACTGTCCACGAAGTTGGTGCTTATTGAGCGAGCACGGCAAACGGCCTGCCTGCATCAGGCAGGCAGGCGCTGTTCTTACCTGTCTGCGCCAGGTAGACGGCGGAGTTTTGCCGTGCGAGGGATTTATAATGCTCTTTAGCGGGCGGGAAGCGCGCGGCGGACGATTACATAAGGCAAACATATATCGGCGAAAATATTCTCGATAGTAATATCCGCAGACGGGGCTTTTGTAAGTTTCCAATCCTGAAATGAATTCAGGACAAGGTTCAGGACAAGTTTTACCTTGTTTGTTTTTTTTAAGATGCCTGTAAGTACCTATTTGAAATATTCCGCGTGAATAGCATCATAAAATATTGACTTTTCAGTTCAAATGTTATATTTTAATGTATCAATAAATTGTAAAACATTAAGATCAAAGTTATGCATCACTCAACATTAAATATTAAAATACCTGAATCTCTGGATTATAACGAATTTGATTTGAGAATGATTTTAGCATCAAGGTTATATGAATTAGGCAAGTTAACATCAGGTCAATCCGCAGAAATAGCTGGTTTATCCAAGCGAACATTTTTAGAATTATTAGGTAAATACAACGTTTCAATATTTGGATATACAATTGAAGAGGAAGACCTGACAATTTTATGAAAAAGGTAGTTATATCTGATACAAGTTGTCTGATACTTCTGAGTAAATTGAATTTGCTTACGATTTTAAAATCTCTATTCAATGAAGTGTGGATAACGGAAGAAATAAAAAATGAATTCGGAGAAGATATACCTGTTAAGTGTTAAGTGTTAAGTGTTAAGTGTTAAGTGTTAAGTGTTAAGTGTTAAGTGTTAAGAACGATTTATGAGAACGTCGAAGAATTGCAAAGGAGTTAGGGATTAAACTAATCGGAACAATTGGAATTATATTACAAGCTAATCATCAGGGTATTATTCAAAATCTGAATGAAGTAATTGAACTTCTTGAAAATTCCGGTTTTAGACTTTCACCTGTTATGAAAGAACAATTATCGAAAATCATTGATAAAATTAAACATAAATTGTGACTAAGGAAGACTATACTCCCAATTGGTCTGCGCATACCGTGTAACCTTATTTCAAATCAAGAAAAGTCAAATTCCAATTAAAGCATTATAGAATAGTCACGCGTCCCTTTTTTATGTTGTCTTAAATGCTAATTTTATCAATTTCTTTCATCAGTCTGTCGGTTTCGGAAAGGGCTATGATGATTTTTTGATAATGCGAAATATCTTCGAATGACAATTCACGCGCTTTGCGGTCTTTGAGCCATTTTTGGGCGGGCTGGTAGCCGCCGATATAGAAATTCCATGCAACTTCGGGAACGCCGGCGAAATATTGAGAATCGTTGATGTAAACCCTGCCGGCTTCGTATTTTAATTTGCTTACAATGTTGTTTCCGTCTATCGGGTATTGCGTAATAAATTTTTCTACTACGGGGCTTTCGAGTAAATGGATTTGCCTGATTTCACGTCCGAGTTCTACTAATTGCCAGAAAGTTGTTTTGTCTTTTGGATAAGGCACACGCGGGAAATCTATTTTCAGAAATTCTTTGTATTTTTCTCTGTATGCGGGCGAATGTAATACGGCATATATGTAATCGAGTATATCAATTGGGGCGAACGTGCCTGGGGTGGTTTCTTTTTCGTTTGTAAAGGTTAAGCCGAGTTTTACTGATATTTGTTTTACGATTTCGGAGTTTAGGTTCGGGGTTCTTTCTGTTATTTGTCCGATGGTTTGCTGGCCTTTGGTTTCGGAGTAGAGATAAAGAGGGAATACTGATGATATTCCTTTATAACTAAAATGATAGCGATTATCAATTAAAGAAGAACTTATTTGGACATTACACCAGTAATCATCTGTAGTTTGTCTTCCAACAACTAAACCCAAATTTCGTCCTTTTAAGAAATGTTGCATTACTTCATTTCTCGGATAGCAATGAAACCCCTTTGATTTCCCGGTATAAAAAGTCCATCTATCGTCAAATGGCCGGTAAGAGATTTTACAAATTATTCCTTTTTCTGGATATGAATATTGTAAATCTTTTTTTGCATATTTAACTTGCCAATCTCTCACATCTTTGCCTAAGTGAAATCTATTCCTTGCTTCCTCATCATCTAAAATTAAAAATTCATCTATTGTCTTGCACAAATAATCCTTCGTACTATGGATAGTAAAATCATCGCGAGCTGTTACTATTCCCACACTATTTAATGTAAATAATTCATTTATTGAAAATCCTGTGTCAAATATTTTTTGTTCTTCAAAATCTTTACCAACGAAGAAATAATTCGGAGCAATATTAGGAAGTTCTTTGTAAGCAACTGTTTCGAGAGAGTTATCATAAAGGAAATCATATTTAATTTCACGCTTGCCATACAAATCGAAATGAAATAATTTTCCTAATTCATTTGTTTTTTTCTTCCCTGTTTTGATAAATAGATTTATCGAAACTCCCTGCTGAATATCAAACACATTTATATCCGCACTCCCATCGGGTGCTGTTTCTTTCTTCTTACTGTTACCATGCAAATCAATAGTGTAAATTTTATCGTACGTCTTGAGTAAGTTCCAGCGCATTCCTCTAAAAGTAGGATTATCCAAAAATCCGTGAGGATTAATAAATGCTAAAATACCGCTGCCGTTTTTCTCAATAAAATGCTGACCGTATCGTATAAATTTTACGTAATCATCATTTATCCATTTGGGATTCCGTTCCTTTAGTTTTTCTTTACTGCCCGGTTCTTTTTTATAATCTTCCATTAAATTCGATATCCATTCGCCTTTATTGGAACTTTCGCCGCTGTACGGCGGGTTACCCATGACAACCATTACGGGTGTATCACGTTTTATATGATTAGCTTCATTTGCTTCGGCGCTAAGCCAATTGGCAAATAACGTTCCGGTATCAGGATGAAATTCCTCCAAACTATTTGTGAGGAAAACACGGAAACGCTGTTCACGTGTGGGTTTGAAGCCGGTTTCGGTTAACAGCAAATCCAACTTTAAATGAGCCATTGCATAAGAAGCCATGAGCAACTCGAAACCATTGAGGCGCGGGAGTAAATGGGTTTCAACATAATTACTCCAGATGCCCTGCTGACCGTCAAACTTTTTATGAATGTGCTTTACGACTTCGGCTAAGAACGTGCCTGTGCCTGCGGCGGGGTCGAGAATTTGCACACGGTGAACTTCCTGCTCTACTTGCTTTCCCTGCAGGTTAACATTAACTTTTGTTTTGCTGTTATCTGCCAAGCCCTGAGGCAAAGCGAATTCGGTTTTTAAAATATCATCAACAGCACGAACAATAAAATTCACTACGGGATGCGGTGTAAACCAGACTCCCCGGGCTTTACGGAGCTTAGGGTCGTACTCGCTCAGGAAGGTTTCGTAAAAATGTATGATTGGGTCTTCAGTTTTTGTTGCAGAGCCGTAATTACTTAAAATATCTTTTACGTTGCAAGCCAGGAAAATATCTACGAGACTGTCAACTATCCATTTAATACGGTCGTCAATATCGGGACCTGCAATATATCCGAAGAGTTTACGCAGAAAGGGATTTGACTTAGGAATAAGCTCGGCGGCTTCCTGACGGCTGAACGACGAAATACTGGGGTCGTGGAGGCGAGCGGCAAACATGCCATAAGCAATTGTCTGGGCATATACATCGGCAAAACCTTTGGGCGTAATATCGTGAATAAGAATCTGCTTAAAGGCATTCATCTGGTCTTTGAGCGTGCTGTCTTCGTGGTTGCTTTCATCGCTTGTTAAAGCCTTTTCAATAACATCGGCGAGCAGGCGTGCTTTGCCTGCCATCATCCCGGCAAGTTTTTTGGGGCTATTGATGGTCTGACCGATATTCGTGCAGAAATCTTTTATTAAAGCGGTGAAACCTGTAAAGTTATCTGGTAAGGGAACAATTTTTGAGTTTTGAATTTCGGCAATTGCAATTTTGCTAATAAACTGAGAATCGCGGTAAAGATGAAAATCGAGATAATCGGTAAAGATAATGTTATTTAAGGAAGCTTTATAGCGGTCGAACTGTTCTTTGTTGCCTGTTTTCTTTGCGCCTTCGAGGTCTTTATCACCGATATCTTTAGCTTCGATAAATCCGACGGGAATATCTTTTTTTGTGAGAATAAAATCAGGAGCGCCGCAGGATTGACGTTTAGGTTCGTTTGTGGCGCTAATATCAGGAACAAGGCTCTCGATTAACTGCTGTAAATCTCCGCGAAAGGTATTCTCGGTGGCATTACCAAGTTTAAAACGTTTATTGATGTTTTCTATGTATTGCTGTATTGTCATTAAATAATCGTAAAATTACATTAATAAGTTACGGTTTTCATAAATAAAAAAGAATTCTTGAAAATGTACATAAAATTCGATTCAGTAGTTTGTCTGAAAATTATTGCAATAAACAGGTGTGTATGTTGTGTCTGAATAAACTGACTGTAACATATATTTTTCAATTTTAATAAAAAAATATAAATATAATACGGTTATCAAGAGGATTTAAAGCAATTTGAAGTATATACAGTGAGATTGTTCCGTATAAGAATTTACCTATGATATGAAATCAATAATTGCAGGCAACAGGGATAAATTTTAAGCCAGTCGCGATTCTTCGCAAACCATTCAAAAACCGCGCCAAAATTATTAATAATTATTATTTAAACACTTGTTTTATAATATTATTAGTTCTACGTTAGTTAAAATTATCCACCCCTGTATTTATAACTTGTAATAGAGATATGAAATCAATACGCCGTTTAGAATCAGATGTCTTAATTAATATATTTTGAAAATGAAGTGCAAACACTCGTAAACGGATTGTTGAAGCCCGGAACGTATGAAGCATCGTATGATTTATCGGCTTTAAAAAGCTGTGTGTATTTTTATAGAATGCAAACGGAAGGATATACAGATACAAAAAACTTATTCTGCTTAAATAATTTATTTACAATAATATTTAATTAACCCGTTTAAAAACAGTTTAAACTAAAGAATAATAAAAATGAATAGAAAAATTTCAAAATCAATTTCGGTAATTATTACTGTGCTTTTTGTTTTCACATCCGTTGTTTTTTATTCCTGCAATAAAGATGATAATGATATAACATCATCGGCAACAATATCAACGGGATTAACCGGGCAATGGCAATTCACAATTACACCGTTGTATCACTATATAGATACAACTATGATAAAGGGGAAAAACGGATATGATTTTAAAGCTGACCCAAGTATTAACGATGAAATTTACCTGTATGAATCAAATAATCAGATACGTGGATTCACAGGTCCAATCGAGTTTAGAGGATTGAAGACTGATTCGATTCGTCTTGGTGTATTTGAACCTGTAGATGGAAGATACGGAGTGGATACATCAATGATAAAATCTGCTGAAATGGTACTCAAACAAAACTCAATGGGATTCCTTGAAGGTTCTGCTAAAATAGTCCTTGATAGAGATACTACCGGAGTAATTTTCGACACGTACACAATATTCGGCAGAAAAATAGGAAATATTACAACTGACAACATTAATAATTTAAGAAATTTTGCTTTAGCCTCGTGGAGCGATAAAATATGTTCGATTGCAGGAGACTTAGCGTCTTTTATTTGCGGAATTCTTTCTGACCGTGTCTTCCGGCCGATGGCTAATTGTTGGGGGACTGTAGACGGGGGCGGATTTTATGTTTTTGGAAATACAGGTCCCGGTAGTATATTACCGGTATGGACTGTAACCTGCTATTACCCGTTTGAATGGTCGGCGTGTAAAGCCAGAGAGTATGATTTTAATATAAATTATGGTGGACCAGTTACCGGGTTAACAGAATTAGAAGCACTTGTAAAAGCTGAAGCGAGTTGGTTAAACAATATCGGATATACTTCGGATTCTTTGATTGTTGCCGAAATAGAGAGTTTTTATAACATTTACGGGAACTTCGCAATTACAATTGCACACGATGTCGAGACTCAGGGTATGGCAATTTATGTGAATGTTGAAAATGGAAGTACAATCGCTCATACTCATCCACTCATACAAAGAATATCAAACACTATATCGCATTATTTCAACGGAGTATGGTTGTACTCCGGAAGAAATATCAGCGATAGCTGGTATTTACGAAGATCAGATTTTTTGGTTTGCAATACACCGGTTATATTTTACTATCTTTTCGGGACTGCGTCAGTCAATTATAATTAAACATATTATATAATGATTAAATTATTTATTATGAAAAAATTAATTACGTTTCTTGTTGCTCTTTTAATTCTTAATTCTTCATTCTTAATTCATAATTGTATTTGTCAGTGGGTGCAGTGTAATGGACCTTATAGCGGTACGGTTTATTCCCTTGCAGTCAACGGGAATCCAGTAATATTAAAAGTCTATGACGTGATGGGTCGCGAAGTACAAACACTCGTGAACGAATCGCTCAAGCCCGGAACGTATGAAACATCATTCGACGGCACTTTCTTAAACAGCGGTGTTTATTTCTATAAACTGCAGGCAGGAGATTTCACTGATACAAAAAAACTAATTCTAATAAAATAATCCTTTTTAAACTTTAATAAAAATAATATGAAAAAATTAATTCTTTTATCGCTGATAATTTTTTGTTCTGTTTTAATGCTGTGTAATTACACCATTGCACAGGATGATGGCACAGCGGCTCCTGACAGCACGATTATCGTAAATAAAGGGGATTCGTTCTCGATTGTTCTTGAGTCAAACAAGACAACAGGCTACAGCTGGCAGCTTGGAAGTAATTCTGATTCGAACATTGTGCATTTTTTAATCACGGATTACAACACTCCGTCAACGGATATGCCGGGACAGGGTGGGGAAGAAGTTTGGACTTTCAAAACGGAATCTACCGGGACGGTAACAATCATTTTACAATATCTAAGACCCTGGGAAAATGACACGCCGCCTGCCCGGATAAAAATATATAGTATAGTAGTTCAGTAATGGATAAAATTTTAATCACAATGAAATCTCTGGTGTAACTGGAGTATTGATAATATGAATATAAAAGTAACAATTTTTTCAAAATAATTTAATGAAAGGGTTATAAAATGTCTAAAAAAATGATTAAAAATATGTCACTCAAAATCGTCGCTATCACTTTGCTGATTGTGGTTGTCACGATGCTGAGCGGTTGCAACAATAGCACGGAGCCACCGGTCGGAACGGGTGAAACGTTTCGTTTCGTCTTCCTGGCTGACAGCCGTGGTGAAGCACTGGATCATCCGGTGAACGACACCGTGCTTAATGCCATCATCACCCAGATATCCATGCTGTCACCTAAGCCATCCTTCGTTATGTTCGGCGGCGACATGTCCTACAGGGGCTATATCGATACCGCCTATACTTTCCAGGCATGGAAAAACTTGTTTGCACCCCTCACCGGCAGCGGAATAACTTTGTACGCGGCAGTCGGCAATCATGAACTGTATCACCAGCACTCTTCTTATGGTTTACTGAAAGTCAACCAGCAGGCTTTCCAGAGTGCGTTTCCTGAGAGCCCATCGAACGGTCCGGTAGGTTACGAGCATCTGGCTTATTCCTTCTCAGCCCAGGGCGGTAACGCTTTTTTCGCGGTACTGGATCCATACTTCCTGACGATGGACACGACCCACGAGGGCTTAGGAGGTGACATCGAATATATACAGATGCAATGGCTGAGATCACAGGTTGCTCAGACCAGTGCAAAACACAAATTCCTTTTCATTCATACGCCCTATTACTATGTATCCAGCGACACGGCAGAGCCATCCGGTTCAAACCAGACCTTAACAACACTTTGGTCTTTTCTGGATTCCAACAAGTTCGATATGTACGCCTGCGGACATTCGCATCTCTATGCCCGCAAGACCATTGACAGTACCATCCTCCCGGAACCGCAGACCACGCCGCCGACTTCCAAATGGAGGAATAATGTTGTTCAGCTTATTAATGGCACCTGCGGCGCCGGATCGGGCGGCGGCTACATCGATCCGCAATTCAGCTCCTGGAACGTGCACAATGCACACAAAACCTATTACTTCAGCGTTGTGGACATTTTGGGCAGCACCGTAACGGTAAACAGTTACAGCGGCTACACGGGGGTATACACCGTGTTCGATACTTTCACAATTACCAGGTAGAACACGCATTGACGCCGAAGGGAATGTTCACACAACCGTTTATTTTTTTAGCTTTATAAATTTCTGTGTTTTGTTAAAATAATTGGGCAATCTTACAAAATATAGTCCACTCGGTAAATCAGAAATATTGATTTGCTGAAATTGTAATAGTTCTTCTTTTTTAACTAATTGTCCAAGTATATTGAATATTAAAACCTGCTGTCCTGAATTTTGTTTGTTGTCAGGTTTGTCGTTAAAAGAAATATTCAAAATATCAGATGCAGGATTTGGGGAAATGGAAAATGTTGCATTTATAAGTGTGTTTTCATTTATACTAAGTATTGTACAATCTGAAATAGTAACGTTCTGCGGAGATGAAGTTGTAGAATATAAAGAACTTATATCCAGAGCAACAGTGTTTTGTTTTATAGGTTCAGCAATTGCATCAACTAATACTAAAAAAGTATCCGGTTGTGAATAACTTCATTGCTAAAGTACCGGTACTTGCTTTTATTCTTAATACAAATATTATCCCGGAATTATCCCATTTCAAAAGCAAATTGTAATCCTCGTAGCCCCTATCGGCTAC
This sequence comes from Ignavibacteriota bacterium, assembly GCA_026390755.1. Lineage (GTDB taxonomy): Bacteria > Bacteroidota > Ignavibacteria > Tepidaquicellales > Tepidaquicellaceae > JAPLFI01. The sequence goes on along the minus strand of JAPLFI010000192.1, from coordinate 165 downwards.
AAGGACACTATTGGCCGGAACCGTTAATCTTCTGGCTTCAGTAACATCTGCAACTTTTCCTGTCGTAACATTTATAAACGATGGTAAAAATCCGTCATAGTCAAGTAACATATGGAGTTTTATTGCGCCTTTTGCTGTCCTGTATTTTGCCCAATCAAATAATTT
>JAPLFI010000569.1 GCA_026390755.1 Ignavibacteriota bacterium | reverse complement strand
TATCAGGAATAGCAGGTTCAGGTTCTGATTATTGGGCGTCTCTGCAGTCAACTGCAATACATTATTCATCCAACGACGGAGCAAACTGGTCATTAGCTTACACTGCGCCGGCAGGTTCTTTCTACCACCTGACAAAATCAAGAACCGGAAATACACTCTGGGGTGTAAGGGCAAATGGTGCTATTACAAGATATGGCGCTCCTATAACAGGGGTAACGCCGATCAGCACAACAGTACCTACAGACTATTCGGTCTCACAAAACTATCCGAATCCGTTTAATCCTTCCACAAAGATTAATTTTGCATTACCGAAATCCGGGCTCGTAACTCTGAAGATTTACGACGTACTTGGCAGGGAAGTGGCTACATTAATCAATGAAATTAAGAATGCGGGTTCATACTCTGTTGATTTCAATGCCTCAGCGCTTTCGAGCGGAATGTATTTCTACAGGCTTGAATCGAACGGTTTCAAAGATACGAAGAAAATGATGTTAGTAAGATAGAAAATCAGTATATCCTGAAATGGGGCTGTTATTTATTTAATAGCCCCATTTTTTTTTATCATACAGCTGTTTCAAATTGATTGATTATCATTATACAATTAATTAATTTAGTCCTAAATAATTAATGATTTGATTTTAGGGCTGATTACAGGAGTGATAATAGGTTTTCTTCTTTCTATGCCGCCGCTGGGACCTACAAATTTTGCAATAATGTCAAAAGGGTTCAGGAATGACATTAAAGCAGGTGTATTGATCGGATCCGGAGCCGGTTTCATGGATATGATATACATAATAACTGCATACGGAGGTCTTTCACTCATAAAAACGTTAATTCCATACAGCGTTGACAATTTTCTTGCGGAAAATGAAAATTACTTCAAATCTATCATAACATTAATCGGATGTGTTATAGTGTTCGTAACCGGTATAAAAATTATGAAAACCATTGTTCCGATAGGTAACGCAGAAGAAGATGTTATAACGAGGGATAAGTTAGATAAACAAATAAGCGAAACCGAAATAAAAGTCGGCAGAAGAGGTAAAGAAATTGATAAAATATTGCATACAAAAGCTCTTGAAAACAAGCAGGGACTTATGGGAAATTTTTTCACAGGTGTTCTTTATTGCCTTTCATCCGTGACATTACCCGCATCGTGGTTCGCCATAGTCAGTTACATGAAGAGTTATGGTATTATTGATTCGCGTTTTATTACCGGTTTCGCATTGTCAGTCGGCGTACTTTCCGGGACAACACTTTGGTTTTATGTCCTTGTTAAGTTAATCTCCCGTAATTCTCATAAGATCAGCAGAAATAATCTGGATAAAATAAATTACACAGTCGGAATTATTTTAATCGGTCTGGGAATATTTTTATTCTATAAAGCATTTGATTTCTTTTTCTCGTAAAATATTATTTTTTAACAGCGGATAAATTGGAACAAGAATTAAAGAGCGGAAATGTTTGTCAATACTGTCTGTGCAATATAAAGGAGGGCGAGGGCAGAACCGAGTGTTCTGTTTGCGGGGCGGTATATCATTCGGATTGCTGGGAAGAGAGTGCAGGTTGTTCTGTTTACGGCTGTGCACGAATGAATTATTTAAGCAACAGCCGCAGCGGAGTTATTCCGGTTAAAGAGATGCTTATTCACATTGAATACCTGATTAACAATAAAAAACATCTGGATGCTTTAACGGAATGCAACAGGTTACTTAATGCAGACAGGAATAATACTGAAGCCAAGTT
>JAPLFI010000599.1 GCA_026390755.1 Ignavibacteriota bacterium | reverse complement strand
TGTTAGGAAATCTCGGGCAAAGCCCGGAAATAAAATTTTCGAAAGACGGCGCGGAATACTGCTTATTTTCGGTGGCAACGGATGAAAGCTGGCGCAACGCGAACGGACAGAAATTTGAAAGCGTTTGCTGGCACAGCGTTATAGCATGGAAACGCCTTGCGAATATCTGCGCTAAATATCTGCGCAAAGGAAGCCGCGTTTATCTTGAGGGTAAGATACAAAACGGTAAGTACGAGTCGGACGGCTCGATTAAGTATTTCAGCCGTATATTGCTGACGGATATACAACATATTAAATGACAAATATGGCTGAAAATGAAAGGTGAAAGTATGAAACAGAGGAATAAAAAAACGCCGCTTTCTGTAAGCATTACTAAAGGTTTAAGCGGTCAAGGAAATTCGCCGGATACGGAGAAAAAATCATATCCGCGGTTTATTAAAGACGGAATCGTTAAGCGTGCGTTATATCCGCGCCTGAAATCAGGTAAAAGAAAATACGGCAGTCCGAGGCGGGGCGTTTCAAAAAGAAATCTGACTAAGAATGTTAATATGAAATCTGTGCCGGACTACAAAGGGTATTTCGCCGGTGATGACGGGAGAATATATTTTACTCACAGCATCACGGGCGAGCGGCATCAGTTAACCGAATTTCTTTATCCGAAATCAAAATATCTGACGGTGTTCTTACGTAAGGAAAAAGACAGGACGGGTTTTCAGGTTCATAAATTAATTGCGCGGGTTTACTTTGGCATTGACCCGGCAGATTACAGCGTAAAGCATAAGAACAAAAATCTGATGGATAACCGTCCTGATATCAAAACCGCAATTGATGCGGCTGAAGAGACTGCGGAAAAATCCCTTGAACGCAGAACAGAATCTGATATACGAGAACTTGAGACACGATTTTTTGAAGCGCTGGGTTTTAACAGACAGCATCGCGACTGGATTGAGTACATGGGAATCAAGGCGCGCGGAGTCCCCCGCCTGACGCGCAACTGGCTGAAAGTCAGGGGATGAAACGTGTGATATTAATAAATATCGTATTCAGTATCCGGTATTTAGTATTTGGATTAGAGAAAGAGATAAGAACGGATGCCACTGATTATCACAGATTTTAAGAGCTATTTTAAGAGCGAAGAGCATTTTTGTGAATAAGAGATAAATCTCGTATCAGTATGCAGTATTTAGTTTAATAAACATTATTTATTCAGTTGTTTATTTTAAAAAATATTTATAACTTCGAATTGGGAATTCCTCTTCCCATCGTATTAATAAACTGTTTGACAGAGGTATAAATACCAAAATAAAGTCCCGGTAACTTACACAGGTTACAGGGTTTGAATTTTGATAATGTATCTTTTTCAGTTAGAAGTAAAAATATATTCCCGAAATCGCGGCGGCGGTGCGGGATAAATGGAATACAACAGCACAATCATCGGGGTTATGGAAGATTATAGATTTTTTTTCGACTCAAACGGCGTGGAGTTCCGGCAGAGCAAATATGGATCTACTCTGCAGGAAGTTGAATAATTTCAATTATAAATATTTTAGCTTTATAACTTAAACTAATAATAATGAAAACAGCAGAACCAGTTAAGAATTCAGCAAACAAATCTTCAGCGGACAAGTTATTTATAAACAAGTTTTTCACAAAATCCCGCCTTGTTTATCTTGTGTTTTTCCTTTGCGTTGTTTTTGGGTGGGGTAATTACTCAAACGCACAACCGTTTGTTCCGAATCCCGATATGGATGTTGTTAACAACACCCTTTTTACGATAACAGTAGATGGGAACTTTACTTATGTCGGGGGAGATTTTAACATCGTAGGACCCAACGTCGGTTACGGTGCTAAGTTAACAACAAGTTCCTGGATATATGACTCCGGTTTTCCAAAAATTAATGGATATATTACTACTGTTGTAGCAGACGGAAGCGGGGGATGGTATATAGGCGGTGATTTTACAAAAGTTGGTTCTTACAACAGAAACCGTATTGCACGCATCAATTCTAATGGGACAGTTCACGCGTGGAATCCAAATGCAGATGCTGATGTAAGGACAATCTTCGTCAGTGGAAGTGATGTTTATGTCGGAGGTAGTTTTAATAATATTGGCGGAGCAGCGAGAAACTACATTGCAAAACTGAATTCAAGCGGTACTGCCGAATCATGGAATCCAAATGCAGACGTTATTGTTAATACAATTGCCATCAGTGGAAGCGATGTTTATGTCGGAGGTGGTTTTAATAACATTGGCGGAGCAGCGAGAAACTACATTGCAAAACTGAATTCAACCGGTACTGCCGAATCATGGAATCCAAATGCAGACAATGAAGTTAAGACAATTGTCATAAACGGAAGCGAAATTTATGCAGGAGGATATTTTTCGAATATCGGCGGACAAAACAGAAACGGCCTTGCAAAACTGAACCCCACGACAGGCTTGGCAGAAGTATGGAATCCCGACCCGGGTGGTGGAAACTCCGTTAGCGCAATTGCCATCAGTGGAAGCGATGTTTATGTCGGAGGTGGTTTTGATAACATCGGCGGAGTAACGAGAAACAACATTGCCAAACTGGATAAAACAACCGGTCTTGCAGACCCCGGCTGGAATGCGAATATAGGCGGTAGTTATTGGTCGAACTATGTTTTTACAATCGCCTTAAACGAGAGTGATATATATATCGGAGGATATTTTACTTCAATTGGCGGGCTATCGAGAAACAACATTGCCAAACTGAACAGCACAACCGGCGCCACAGACCCCACCTGGAATCCGATGGCGTCCGATGGAGTTACTGACATTGCCATAAACGGAAGTGATATTTTTATCGGTGGAAGTTTTACTATAATAAACGGGCTTCAAAGAAATTGTATAGCAAGAATTGACAATACAACAGGCAAGGTGGACCCTCTATGGAATCCAAATGCCAACGCTAATATTCGTGCATTCACCATCAGCGGTAGTGATATTTATGTTGCAGGAGAATTTACCAGCATCGGCGGACTAACGAGAAACCGCATTGCCAAACTGGATAAAATAACCGGTGCGGTAAACTTAACATTCAATCCGAATGCAAATAATTCTGTTTTTGCAATTACTGTAAGCGGGAGCGATATATTTGTAGGAGGAAGGTTTACTAAAATCGGCGGAGTAACGAGAAATCGTATTGCACGCATCAATTCTGATGGTACATTAAACTCGTGGAATCCGGGTGCACAAAGTGAAGTATATGCATTAGCTTTAAGCGGTAATGATATTTATGTAGGAGGAAGTTTTGCTTCAATTGGAGGAGAAACAAGATATCATTTCGCAAAATTTAACACTACTACCGGTAACCTGGATGCCACCTGGAATCCAAATGGGGATGACACTCCTATGGCATTCGCCATATACGGAGGTAATATTTATGCAGTGGGATGGTTTAGTAAAATCGGTGGGGTAACTCGAAACTACTTAGCAAAACTTAACAGCTCAAACGGTGCAGCAGACCCCGACTGGAATCCGAATTCAGGCAATGCGATTAATTCTATCGCGATAAACAGCAGTGGTATTATTTATGTGGGGGGGTGGTTTAACACAATGGGCGGACTGACAAGAAACTACATTGCGAGACTGAACAACACAGACGGTGCGCCAGATGCATGGAATCCGGATGCAAATTCGTATGTTTTTTCAGTTTTCTGCAGCGGTGATGATGTATATGCCGGAGGACAGTTCTCAACTATGGGCGGAAATTTACAAACCAGTTTAGCACTATTTACTGACAGACCTTTACCGGTTACGCTTACTTCATTCATACATTCCGTCAACGGCAGGGATGTTAATTTGAAATGGGTAACTGATAATGAAATAAATAATGCAGGGTTTGAGATTTTAAGAGCAGTAGCCGGTAGTGAGTATTTAGTATTTAGCCGGGTTGGTTATGTGAAAGGCAGAGGAACAACAAACACACCGATAACATATACTTTTACGGATTCAAAACTTTCACCGGGAAAATATAGTTACAGACTCAAACAAATTGACAATAACGGAAACTTTGAATATCACAATTTAAAAGTGACGGTTGAAATCGGAATACCGGCAAAGTTCAGTTTAAGCCAGAACTATCCGAATCCGTTTAATCCAACTACGAAGATAGATTTCTCAATACCGTTTGAATCAAAAGTATCACTGAATATTTATGATATTACGGGCAGAAATGTGATGACCATAATTAATAAAGAATTCAGAAGTGCCGGATACTACAGTGCGGATATAAATGCGGGCAGTCTGGGAAGCGGAATTTACTTTTACAGATTTATTGCGGAAAGCAACAATAATCAGACGGTAATGACGAAGAAAATGATGCATGTGAAATAGTTTGGAGCATTTTTGTGAATAAAGTAAGCGGAACTCCTTGCTGATATATGGGATGCCGAAACGGCGTGACACCTCTTTAATCCAATAAATCAAACTTTGCGGTGAAGTGGCGGAGGAATTTGGGTTCCTCAACGATTTTCACGCCTTTGATTTTATCTTTCCTGTCGTTTATTTCGCAGAGCACTTCTATAAGGAAATCAATATGGCTTTGTGTATATACACGGCGCGGAATTGCAAGACGCACAAGTTCCATATCAGCCGGAATCGTTTTCCCGTTTTCGTCGTACTTGCCGAACATTACGCTTCCGATTTCAACTGCACGAACTCCGCCCGCGAGATAGAGCTCACAGACGACTGCCTGCCCCGGAAACTGATCCGCAGGTATATGCGGCAGCCATGCCTTAGCATCTAAATATATAGCGTGTCCGCCGGGAGGCTGTATGATAGGTATTCCGTTTTCCGTCATTTTATCACCGAGATACTTCGTCGAGTGAATGCGGTAATGCAAATAACTTTCGTCTATGATTTCTTCGAGCCCCTGAGCGATTGCTTCCATATCGCGACCGGCAAGTCCGCCGTAGGTTTCATATCCCTCTGTGATAATCAGCAAGCTTTTGCAGTTCGAGTACCACTCATCGTTATTCATCGCAAGAAATCCGCCGATATTTGCAAAGGCGTCTTTCTTCGCGCTCATCGTGCATCCGTCCGCATACGAGAACATTTCATTGCAGATTTCCATTATTGATTTCTTCTCAAAACCTTTTTCACGAATCTTAATGAAGTAGGCATTTTCCGCAAACCGGCAGGCATCAAGGAAGAAAGGTATTCCGAATTCTTTACAGATTTTGCTGACTTCCCGTATATTTTCCATTGAAACGGGCTGTCCCCCGCCTGTGTTGTTTGTTATCGTGAGCATGCAAACAGGGATATTCTTTGCTCCGTACTTTTGCATAAACTCACGGAGTTTCAGTGTATCCATATTTCCTTTGAACGGATGAATTATTTTGGGCTGTTTTCCTTCTTCTATTACGAGGTCAACCGCCCCGGCGCCGTTGAATTCAATATTCGCCCGTGTTGTATCGAAGTGGTTATTGCTTGGAATAAATTTCCCTTTGCCGGCATTGTTGAATCTGCCGTCTTTATCAATATCGCTGAGCAGATACGTGAAGAGTATTCTCTCGGCGGCGCGTCCCTGATGTACGGGTATTATATGTTTAAAGCCGAATATTTTTTTCGTGACTTCTTCGAAACGGAAATATGATTTTGAACCTGCGTAAGATTCATCGCCGTCCAGTATGCCAGCCCATTGCTTCGCCGACATTGCCGAAGTGCCTGAATCGGTCAGCAAATCAATCAAAACGTCCTCTGCGGGAATAAGGAACGGGTTATAATGCGCCTTTCTGAGTATTTCTTTGCGCTCTTCAGGCGTAGTGGTTTTTACGTATTCTACAGATTTGATTCTGAATGGTTCAATAATGGTTTTCATTTGTATAAATTTATGTTTGCAGTAAATTTACTCATTTTTAAGATAAGAGTTAATTCATATTTATTGTCACTTTCTTTTGCTTGATAAGCGAAGCTTATTTGTCACTTTCTTTTGCTTGATCAAAAGAAAGTAACCAAACCTGCCTGCAGCAGGCAGGGAAAAATCAAGCGCTGTTGTTATTTGAGCTAAATTTATTCCTTAAGGCTAAGAAAGCAAAACTCGCGCAGGAACAGCGCTCAAACAATTGCTTTCTTTTAACGCCTTAGTCATAAATTTTTCACGCTCAAATAACAAAGGCGCAGATTAAGAGATAAGAATTTTAAAGATTATTGCCTCACCATAAAAATTTTTATCGCAATTTTACTAAGGCGCGAGTAAAAAGATAATAAATGAAAAAATTACTGCTTTTTCCTCGTTAGCTTTTCTTTCCATTTGTCAATGCGGCGGTAAGCTACGGGAACAAGTACGAGAGTAAGGAGCAATGAACTTATTAATCCGCCTATAAGAACTACGCCGAGTCCGGATTTCGCCTCCGAACCCGCAGACGTCGAAATCGCAATCGGAAGCATTCCCATTACCATAGCAATCGTAGTCATAAGTATAGGACGGAGACGCGTTCCCCCAGCCTCGACAATCGCTTCGACCGTTGATAGATTTTTCTCCCGTTTCATCTGATTCGTGCGGTCAACAAGTAATATGGCATTCTTCGCCACAAGCCCTATAAGCATTATCATTCCAAGCATCGAATATATGCTGATTGATTTTGCCGTAAGCGCTAACCCCAGCATGGCGCCAATTATGGCAACAGGTATTGAAAAGAGAACGACAAGCGGATATATGTAAGAATCGTACAGCGCGACCATAATCATATACACAAATAATATCGCGGCAATAATGGCATAAAGTAAACTCTTAAAAGAGTCAGCCATTGTTTTCTGCTCACCCGTAAACGTATATGTTACACCCGGCGGCAATTGCACGGTTTTCATCTTTTCAACGATGTCCGCTCCTATTTCACCGCTCGTGCGTCCGAATACCTGAGAAAATAAATTAATAGCACTGATACGGCTTTCGCGCTCGAGTTTCGTGGGACCCGTCGTTTGAAATATATTCGCAAACTGATTGAGCTGTATCTGCTGTCCTTTATTATTAAGAAAAGTGAGAAGTCCGACGTTCGATGTTTTTGAACGGTCGTATTCGTCCGTCATAATCCTTATATCAAATTCATTAACTCCCATTCTGTATTTTGAATCGTTATCACCCGTAAGCGCTATGCGAAGGTTCTGTCCGATATCGTTTACGGTGAGTCCGAACATTGCCATTTTATCGCGGTCAATTTCAATCCTTAGCTCGGGTTTACCGTCTTCGGAAGAAAGCCGGACGTCCGTTGTACCTTTTACGCTTTTAACAACGTCGAGCATCATTTTAGCGCCTTTTACTACATCGGTATAATTCGCACCCGAAATAAGAAGCTGAATAGGCGTCCGGCTTTGTGTGCCCATTAAACTTATAGGATTCATTCGTATTTTAATTCCGGGAATCCGTATGAGTTCTTTTTTCATTTCGAGAATTATATCATCCGTTGATTTTGAACGCATATTTTTATCAACAAGCGTTACGTTCACTTCGGAAGAATTGTTAACGTACAAGCCGATCAATCCTTCGCTTGAAGCACCGACGTTTGAAAGAACCTTATCAACTTCCGGGTATTTCCTTACGATGGTTTCAACTTTTTGCGTAGTGAAGTTTGTATTCTCAATGCTCGAGCCGGGATCGCACTCAACTGTGATGGAAAACTCCCCCCTGTCAACAACGGGCATAAACTCAGACCCGACAAATCCGAGACGCGGCAGCATTACAGACATAATAAGAAGCGCAAATGTTGAAATGCCGACTATCCATCCGTGGGCGAGACTCCAGCGAAGTACGCGGGTATAATAACCTGTAATCCGGTCGAAAAAGTTTTCGAACCATAAGCCAAAACGTCCGGATAGTTTATCTTTTGACAGATGCTCCAGTTTAGTAAACCGCGAAGCAAGCATAGGAGTTATTGTAAACGAGACAAACAAACTCATTAGTGTCGAGAAAACAACTACGAGTGCGTACTGGCGGAGAAAATTTCCGATAATACCCGTTATGAGAGCGAGCGGAACAAAAACAACAACGTCAACGAGTGTTATTGAAACCGCGGCAAAACCTATTTCGTTACGTCCTTTAAGAGCCGCCTCACGGGGATTTTCGCCCATCTCAAGATGCCGGTAAATATTTTCGAGTACAACAATGGAATCATCAACCAGAATACCGATTACAAGCGACATTGCAAGAAGCGTCATCAGATTTAATGAGAAATCGAATACATACATAAGAAAGAATGCCGAGACAAGAGACGACGGTATAGCAACCATAACAATAAGCGAGTTCCTCAGACTATGAAGGAAAATAAGCATAACAAGTGCGACAAGAACGACAGCAATGCCGAGGTCTTCCTTTACTGCGTTTGCGGAATCCATTGTAAACAAGGAACCGTCCTGCGCTATATCAAACTTCAAACCGATATTGGTATTTTCATTTTCAAGTTTCGTAAGCTCGGCGCGGACAAACTTGCTGACGTCAACGGTGTTTCCGTCCGATGTT
>JAPLFI010000401.1 GCA_026390755.1 Ignavibacteriota bacterium | reverse complement strand
CGAACCAAAGAAAAGCCCTGCGCTGAAGAATTTTGAACTAAAATTTACTTCGAACGGCTAAGAAAATTAAACTCGTGCAAATACGGCACTCAAACAATAATTTTCTTTTAACGCCGTTCTGCGTAAATTTTTCGCGTTCAAAATCCTAAGGCGCAATCAAAGAGATTTTTATTAAACTTTTATTTCAAAAGAACAAGTTTCTTTACATCCGAAAAACCGTCAGACTGCATACGGCAGAAATAAACACCGCCGGAAAGATTCGCGCCGTTAAAGGCTACGTTATACGAGCCCACTGATTGTACTTCGTTCACAAGTGTTTCTACTTCTCTGCCGAGAGCATCATATATAATTATGCTGACGAACCCGGTTTTTGCAATATCAAAATTGATTTTGGTAACAGGATTAAACGGGTTCGGGTAGTTCTGCATTAGTTTATACTCTTTTGGTATCTCAGAGTTTATTGGCACTATGCCTATAGGATTACCCGTAGGGTTACGTTTATAGTATATCTCCATGTTCCCGTCACGATTATCATCCCAAACAACATTCAAAATTGAATTTGATATTGATATAAAGGGTTTTCTTGACAAAGAAGTGTCATTAGTTAACCGCGTATCTGTTCCCCAGTTTAATCCTTTATCTGTTGAAAGTTTATAATAAATTTCATTGTTTCCGTCTCGATTGTCATACCAGACAATATGTACATTTGAACCTGATACTTCTACACAAGGAGATAGGGAATTAGCAGGATCGTAAGTTAACCGTGTATCTGTCCCCCAACTGATACCCCCATTTGTAGAACGCTTATAATATATTTCATTATTTCCATCGCGGTTATCATGCCAGACAACATGGACATTTGAACCTAATACTGTCAGACTTGCGATAAGAGATGTAGTCATAATACTATTTGAGAGTTTCGTATCAACGTCCCAATTTACACCTGCATCTGCTGAATATTTATAATATACCTGATAAGTTCCATCGCGATTGTCACCCCATACAACGTGAACAACAGAGCCGGAGACACCACAGGAAGGGCTAATCGAAGAAGCCGGGGCATTAGTCAAACGTATATCTGCGCCCCAGGTCAAACCTCCGTCTGTTGAGCGTTTATAATAAATCTCCGGATAAGAACCATCACGAAAATCATGCCAAAACACATGCACAAAGGAACCCGATACTTTTAAAGAAGGTCCGCTTACACCACCGCCGGAGGAGGAAGATAGTTGTATATCAGCTTCCCAGCTAATGCCTTCATTTGTCGAGCGTTTGTAATATAACTGGTAAGTTCCGGTGCGATTATCAACAAAAAGTACGTGAACATTCGAACCTGAAACGGTTATAGAGGTTGTCTGGGAAGCCGCTGGATTATTAGTCAGGCGTACATCTTGTTCCCAGCTCACTCCCCCGTTTGTTGAGCGTTTGTAATATATTTCAAAGTTTCCGTCACGCTTATCACTCCATACAACGTGAACTAAATTCCCAGTAGAAGCTAAACAGTTGCTATTATTATTGCTTGCAAACCGTGAAGTATCAGGGGCATTTGTCAGGCGAACATCCGGCTGCCACTGGGCGGGTGAATTGCTGACGTTAAATGTAATGTTGACAAATAAAAAAACCCCTACGGGGTTTAGAACTTTTTTTGTAATCGCATTTCTATTAACATAAAACTCCTACGGAGTTTAAAAACTTTTATTTTAAAAGAACGAGTTTCTTTACATCAGTAAAACCCGCGGACTGCATACGGTAGAAATACACTCCGCCGGAAAGATTCGCGGCGTTAAAGTCCACGCTATACGAGCCCGCATTCATTTTTTGATTTACAAGAGTTTCAACCTCCCTGCCGAGCATATCGTAAATAACTAAAGTAACAACTGGATTCCGGCCTTCGCCGGAATGACAAACAGGGACGTCAAAATTAATTTTCGTAACCGGATTAAACGGGTTCGGGTAG
>JAPLFI010000207.1 GCA_026390755.1 Ignavibacteriota bacterium | reverse complement strand
TTGCGGGCGGTTCGTGTGTGATGGGCTGCGATTATGGTCCTGCCGGAATTTTTCTTCATAAAATATCTCAGGCTGGAGCAGTGCTGTGGAAAAAGATTATTATCACAGGTTTTTATATTATTATCCAATGGCGCCCTATATTTATTACGGAACTACGTTTAACACATCGGACATTACTCCGGAAAATGTTCTCGCCGCTTATACAAAGGGTATTTTTCCTATGGGTGATGACAATGATACAATAAGCTGGTTCGACCATGAACCCCGCGCCGTGATACCCATCGGGAAATCAGAAACGGGACTGAAAATCAGCCGCTCTTTGAAACAGATTCTCAACAAGAACACATTTATTATTAAAACCGATACGGCATTCACAGATGTAATAAATGCCTGCTCCGTTTCGCACGGAACTACGTGGATTAACGGGAAAATGATTGAACTCTATACGGAACTTCACAAACTTGGCTTTGCTCACAGCGTCGAGGCATGGCAGGACGGCAAACTCGCGGGAGGTCTCTACGGCATTGCGTATAAATCAGCTTTCTTCGGAGAATCAATGTTCCATAACGTGAGTAATGCGTCTAAAGTAGCCGTCGTGAAATTATACGAAACACTTTCGGCGAATAATTTTGTGCTCTTCGATATTCAGATGTTGACTCCGCTTTTCAAATCACTCGGCGCGATTGAAATAAGTAAACAAAAATACCGTGAGCGGTTAAAGAAATCCATTACCATATAATTTACACACCGATTATCATCCTGAATTTTGCCCCGAACCTGAAATAATCCGGATGCTGAAACAATCCCGAAACGAGTTCGGGACAGGGAAGCATGACAAAAAATAGGGTTCAGGGCATGATTTGTTTCGGGGTCGTTTCAGGATCACACGTAACACTTCCTGAAATTATATGATATTCGGAAAGGTTATCTTTATATAGCTTTTAACTCACGTTCGAATTTAATAATTTTCCATAAAAGGAGAAAACCGTTTTAATTTGATAAAAACCGCTAAAGATACCGAAAAAACAATACTTGTATGTTTTTCGGTAAAGAAAGATAAAGACAGTTTTAAATACGAAGATTCGCTGGATGAACTAAAAGCCCTTGCTGAAACAGCGGGTGCCGTCGTTGTTCGTTCGTTTTTTCAGGTAACCGACAGGTTTGACCCGCGTTATATGATTGGCAAGGGAAAAGCCGGGGAAATTGCGGAGTATGTCGAGGATAAGGATATTTCGCTCGTGATTTTCGAGAACGAACTTTCATATACACAACTGCGCAACCTCGAGAATAAGATAAAATGCAAGATTATTGATAAGTCGAAACTCATTCTCGATATTTTCGCCGGGAATGCAAGAACTGCGCAGGCGAAACTTCAGGTTGAACTTGCCCAGCTTGAATATTCACTTCCGCGCCTGACGCGCCAGTGGACGCACCTCTCCAAGCAATACGGCGGAATCGGGACTAAAGGTCCGGGTGAAACGCAGATTGAAACAGACAGGCGGCTTATCAGTAAAAGAATTTCCGTCTTAAAAGAGAAACTAATCAAGATTGACAGGCAGAGAAAAACACAGGCGCTTGAACGGCGGAATTTTATACGTCTGTCTCTGGTCGGATATACTAACGTCGGGAAATCAACACTGCTTAATCTGCTGACGGGTTCCGATGTGTATGTCGAGAATAAACTCTTTGCCACACTCGATACTTCAACAAGGGTTTTGAATATGAAAAACGATTCGGGCGAGAATGTCGTTTCGAAATTTCCAAAAAAAGTTCTTATCTCCGATACTGTCGGTTTTATAAAGAACCTGCCGCACAATTTAATTGAATCATTTAAATCAACACTATCGGAGGTAGTAGAATCCGATATACTTCTGCATGTCGTTGATGCTTCAAACCATTCGTTTCCCGAACAGATATCAATCGTCAATGATACCCTTGAAGAAATCGGTGCAAAGGATAAAGTAATAGTTACTGTCTTCAATAAAGTTGACAGGATAGGGAATTCGGAAGAGTTAAGAGATATACAACAGCAGTATCCGGACGCAGTCTTTGTTTCGGCGGCAAAAGGTATTAATGTTATGGCGCTGATAGATAAAGTTCGCGAAAAACTTATTGAGGATGTTCGCGAAATCACGATCAAACTTAAACCGGACGATTATAAAAGCCTGAGCGAAATTTACAGGAACTCGGAAGTTAAAGAAGTTAAACATCTGAAATCGTGTATCAGGGTCAGGCTCCGCGCAGGAGAAAAGAAACTTGAATATCTGAAAAGCTTTATCTGAAGAGTTTGTAACTACTCAGCAGCAATGATTTTGAAATACAGGATAAGTTTTTGACACGAATTAACACTAATTTGCTCGAATTACACGAATTAAAGAAAGAATTTTTCTGAAATAAATTCAGGTCATGATTTATTTAAGGAGAGAAACGAAAGTTTTCTGTTTAACACTTAACACTTAACACTTAATAAATTAAAATATTTTATTATGAGTACATCAAACTATAAAGGCATTGATTATTATTTCATTGACGATATGCTTACGGATGAAGAGAAAGCCATACGCGATACTGTCCGTGATTTCACGGCAAATGAAATTCTGCCCGTTATTGAGAAGTACAATCAGGACATGAAATTTCCTTTTCAGATAATTCCGAAAATGGCTGAGCTCGGCGTATTCGGTCCCACACTTCCCGTTGAATACGGCGGTATGGGAATAAACAACATCGCATACGGTTTGATTATGCAGGAGCTCGAGCGCGGCGACAGCGGAGTGCGCAGTTTCGCATCTGTTCAGTCTGCTTTAGTTATGTATCCGATTTTCACTTTCGGCAGTGAGGAGCAGAAAAAATTCTGGCTTCCGAAACTCGCCTCCGCTGAGAAAATCGGATGTTTCGGCTTAACTGAGCCGGACTTCGGAAGCAATCCGGGCAGTATGATTACACGCGCCGAAAAAGTTGACGGCGGTTATCTCATCAACGGAGCTAAAATGTGGATTACAAACGGAACGATTGCCGATGTTGCAGTCGTCTGGGCTAAGCTCGACGGAAAAGTCCGTGGTTTTCTCGTGGAAAAAGGGACGAAGGGATTTACGGCACCCGAAACAAAGGGAAAACTTTCTCTTCGCGCATCTGTTACATCCGAACTTGTTTTTGAAGACTGCCTCATACCCGAAGCAAATTTACTGCCAAAGAGCGGCGGCCTGAAATCACCTTTGATGTGCCTCACACAGGCGAGGTACGGAATTGCATGGGGTGTCGTGGGACTTGCAATGGCTTGCTACGATACTGCTCTCGATTATTCAAAGTCGCGTATTCAGTTCGGGAAACCGATAGCAGGATTCCAGATAACACAGGAGAAATTAGCGTATATGGTAACTGAAATTACAAAAGCCCAGCTTTTAAATTACCGTCTTGCACAGCTTAAGGATAACGGCAAAATGAGGCCTCAGCAGGTATCACTGGCAAAGCGCAACAATTGCGAAATTGCGAAAATAATCGCAGGCATGGCGCGCGAAATGCTCGGCGCTAACGGAATACTCGACGAGTATCCGGTTATGAGGCACATGAACAACATCGAATCGGTTAAGACTTATGAGGGCACTCACGAAATGCACACTCTTATACTCGGCGAAGATGTTACGGGTTTACCTGCGTTTGAATAATTCAGATTACAAAAAAAATGAAGAAATTTGATATACCAATTTTCTACAGAAGTCCGCTCATTGCTAATATTAAAAAACTGCGTGAAGAGCGCGACCCGCGTAAACGGGATTATTCACCTTCTGTCCTCGACTTCGGTCCGGCGGCATTTCACATTGCCAGGCATTTCGGCTTTTGTTACGGCGTTGAGAATGCAATAGAAATTTCTTATAAAGCAATTGAAGAGAATCCCGATAAACGTATATTTCTCCTGAGCGAAATGATTCACAATCCAGATGTGAATAACGATTTATCGGACAGGGGAGTCCGTTTCATTACCGATACTAACGGGTATCAGATTGTTGACTGGAGCGAATTAAAAAAAGACGACATTGTGATAATTCCCGCATTCGGAACGACAATAGAAATCCGGAAAAAACTTGGAAGTATCGGGCTCGAAGCAATGAAGTATGATACGACCTGTCCTTTTGTCGAGAAAGTCTGGAACCGCGCTTCATCTCTCGGCAAAAGCGATTTTACCGTAATTGTTCACGGTAAACATAAACACGAAGAAACCCGCGCAACATTTTCGCACAGCAAGGAAAACGCGCCGACTATTATAGTGAGAAATATTGACGAAGCAAAAACTCTCGGAGATTTCATTTCCGGAATAATTAACAAAGAAAAGTTCTGTGAGTTTTTCAGGGATAAAATATCAGACGGTTTCAATCCCGATATACATCTAAGGAAAATCGGAGTTGTTAACCAGACCACTATGCTTGCGACGGAAACGCAGGCAATTGCCGATTATCTGACAGGCGTTATGATTCGGAAGTACGGTGAAGAAAACATCAGGGAGCATTTTGCGGACACGCGCGATACACTATGCTATGCCACACACGATAATCAGAGAGCGACCATTTCAGTACTGGAAAAAAAAGCCGATATAGCAATCGTTGTAGGCGGATATAACAGTTCAAACACGTCGCATATAGTTGAGCTTTGCGAGGAAAAACTGCCGACATATTTCATTTCTTCGGCGGAAAAAATTCTTTCGAAAGAGTCTATTATGCATTTTGATTTTAAAAAGTCAGTCGAATTGCGAACGGATAATTTCCTCCCTCAAAAACTTTTATCGGCTGATTTAAAAGTTTTTAAAACCAAAATCATTCTGAC
>JAPLFI010000186.1 GCA_026390755.1 Ignavibacteriota bacterium | reverse complement strand
TTCACTCGGATACACATATCCGTATGTCATAGTAAGCAGGCTCAGGAAAGGGGCGAACGGCTCGTATAATTCAATAACGAGAGTGGAATCATCCGGTGTTGACAGTCCGCTGATTCCATTTTTATCATTACCGTTTTTCATTTTGAAACTTTCTATGAATTCCCGGGCGCCTTTGATTTTATCCCTGAAGACCCACATACCGCGTGTCTTTGTGGAAGGGTTGTTAACGCGTTCAAGGCAGTATTTGAAATCCTTTGATGTTAATTTACGCCCATTACCGTCTTTGAAACAAGGGTCGTCATGGAACCGTACGTCAGTTCTGATATTGAAAGTATAACGCAATCCGTCGCCGGAAATCTGCCAGTTTCGCGCAAGCTGAGGGGCGATATTGCTGGTTTTATCGTACGCAACAAGACCTTCCATCAGCAATGTTATAACCCATATTGTCTGCGGTGAATTGGACATCACCGGTTCAAGCGTCTCAATTCCGAGCGGGAAATTCATACTAAAGATGTTTCCATGACTTTTTTTCTTATCGGAACATCCCATTCCCGTCGAAAGCAAAAAAGATAATAATATGTAAAATAAATATTTTATCGTATTAAGGATTTATTTTTACTGTTATATTGTTAAAATATTATTAATCTCTGACTTATTCCATACATTAACATTGATGTTTATTGAATAAGCTGAATAACTATAAAATCACATGGAAGATACAACACAGAAAAAAGAAAATAAAAAGAAACCCGCAGTAAAAAGTTACATGAAGGATAAAGACATATTCTTCGGATTGTCGGAAGTTCAGCTTCTCGATGCATATAAATTTATGTTAACGACACGATTAATGGACGACAGAACTGAAAATCTTATAAAACAGGGCAAGGCAACATTTCTCATATCAGGCTCGGGGCATGAAGCCATACAGATTGCCGCGGCAATGGCGATGAAACCCGGCAAAGACTGGTTCTTCACATATTACCGCGATGACGCTCTGGCGATTACTATCGGATTATCACCAGAAGAGATATTTCGTCAAAGGTTTGGAAAAGCTACTGACAGTTGTACGGGCGGAAGGCAGATGCCTTCGCATCTCGGAAGCAAAACGCTTCGCATGCCGACGGCATCTTCCCCGACGGGCACGCAATACCTGCAGGCAGTCGGAGCCGCGATGAGCTGTGTAATGAGAAAAACCGATGAAATTGTTTATGTGTCCGGCGGCGAGGGTTCCACTTCCGAAGGTGAATACTTTGAAGCCATTAACTGGGCTACACGCGAACAACTGCCGGTTATTTTTGTAATACAGAATAACCGTTTTGCTATATCGGTTCCCGTAGAAGATCAGGCGGCAGGCGGGTCTATATACACAGCATGCTCCGGTTTTGCGGGGTTAAATAAATTTCATATTGACGGTACTGATTTTCTCGAGAGTTACGGCACTGCGCGGGAAGCTGTGCGGCTGGCGCGTGAAGGCAAAGGTCCCGCACTGATTTATGCGGATGTTGTGCGCCTCCGTTCACACTCTGCTTCCGATGCGCAGGAGAAATACCGCAGTAAAGAATCAATTGATGAAGATGTTAAACAGGATCCGCTCATTAAACTCGAAAAACTTTTAATCGAAAATAAAATACTTAATACGGAAAAAGCCGATTCCATGCGGAAGGAAATTGCGGCAGAACTGATGGCAACGGCTGACCGTGTTTATACAGAGCCGAATCCGGACCCGAGCACTGTAAGTTTATACATGTACGCTCCGGAAGAAGAGCAGGCGGTAATTGAATATGAAAAAACCGTTCCAGCAGGAGTCCCTATAGTTATGGTTGATGCGGTCAACCACGCTCTCCATGAAGAAATGGAAAAAAATCCGCTGATGATTATTTACGGTCAGGATATAGCCGACGGAAAAGGGGGAGTATTTACGGCGACTAAAGGGCTTTCAACGAAGTTCGGCAATGACAGAGTTTTCAATTCACCGCTCGCAGAAGCGTCAATAATTGGTACTGCAGTGGGTGCGGCACTTACGGGACTCAAGCCCGTTGTCGAAATACAATTCGCTGATTATATTTTTCCTGCCATGATGCAGATACGCGAAGAAGTTGTTATGTACCGTTACCGCTCTAATAACGCATGGACTTGTCCGATGGTAATACGCACGGCATGCGGCGGATATATAGGCGGTGGACATTACCATTCACAGAATATTGAAGCGCTGTTCGCCAAATGTCCTGGTATGTATATCGCCTATCCTTCGAATTCAGCGGACGCAAAAGGATTGCTAAAAACGGCATGCCGGCTGAATGATCCCGTGCTTTTTCTCGAGCATAAATTTCTTTACCGTCAGGGTTACGCGCGCTCGGCTGAGCCGGATGCGGATTATTATATACCGTTCGGTAAGGCGAAGGTCGTGAAAGCTGGTGATGATATGACCATCATTACTTACGGCGCTATGGTCGAGAAAGCGCTCCGCGCAGGAAAGGAAATGGAAAAAAGAAGTGTATCGGTTGAAGTTGTTGATTTAAGGACTATCGTTCCGCTTGATATGGAAACAGTCTTTAATTCCGTCAGGAAAACGGGAAAAGTTATTGTGCTCTATGAGGATTCCAGGTTCATGGGTTTCGGAGCCGAGATAGCGGCTCAGATATCGGAAGAAGCGTTTCAGTATCTTGATGCGCCCGTAAGGCGCGTTGCAGGGCTGAATGTGCATGTGCCGTTTCATCCTAATCTTGAGAAAGCCGCTCTGCCGCAGGATAGCTGGATTTTAACAGCCTGCGAAGAACTTGCGGCGTATTGATTTTACATTTCGGAAATCAGCTTTCGCATATCAGCAATTTGTTTCCGGTCGCCGAGCACAATCAGTTTAGCGTTCGTATTAATTCGTGAATCCGGCAGAGGGTTGATAATGAATTCTCCATCGGGCATTTTCAAGCCGATTATATTAGCGCCTGTCTTATTCCTTATATCAAGGTCGCGAATGGATGTATTGCCTATATCAGCGGAGATATTCGAAAGGGAAAGCTCTTCAAATGTTAAGCTGATGTCAGTATCCTGTCCTGTAAGCTGAGCGATAAATTCCATTATATCGGGTTTCATTACGAGTGCGGCCATGTGCGCACCGCCGATTTTTTCTGGCATTATGACGTTATTCGCTCCCGCGCGTTTTAGTTTACTAACCGATGCCTCATTGGAAGCGCGGCTTATAATCGTAATTCCTGGATTCATTTCACGCGCCGTCAGTACTACATAAACGTTGTCAGGGTCGGCGGGCAGAGTTGTTATAAGCGCCCGCGCTCTTTCAAGTCCTCCTTCGTTCAGAACTTCTTCTTCCGTTGCATCGCCTTCGATAAATAAAATATTTTCTTCGTCTTTTATTTCTTCAATCACATTTTCCCTGCTTTCTATAACAAGGAAAGGCTGTTTGTCGTCAGCCAGTTCACGGCAGACCTGCTTGCCGTTACGCCCATATCCGCAGACAATAACGTGCCCGGATAATCCTTCAATTTTCTTTTTCACGTTGTAATTTTTATAAAAATTTCTGAATTCACCTTCAACGATGAGTCCCGCAAGAGTAGTAATTCCATAGAAAAAAATTCCTATATCCGTAACAAGTAAAAACACTGTAAACGCCCTGCCCGCATCGGAAAGAGGTTTCACTTCCATAAATCCTACAGTCGTAATCGTAATCATAGTCATGTAAAAAGCTTCGAAAAGGCTAAAACCTTCAATTATTATATATCCCGCTGTTCCGACAGCAACCGAGATAATCAGAAGATACAGTATTATGATTGCTTTCCTGAAATGACTGTATCCGTATTTAAGGGCTTTAATAGACTGCAAAATTAATAAATATTTTATATTGTCTTAATACGGTAATATAGTTAATTTACAATAAATTATTACTTTAATCAACAAATATATCAACTAAAAAAATATATGCAGGAATTTGATGTAACAGTAATAGGGAGCGGACCGGGCGGTTACACCGCGGCAATAAGGGCGGCACAGCTCGGATTTAAAACGGCGATTATTGAACGCGATAAACTCGGCGGAGTATGCCTTAACTGGGGATGCATCCCTACTAAAGCTCTGCTTAAAAGCGCTGAAATGATGAATAAAGTAAATCACATCGGCGACTACGGAATAAAAGTTGAGGCAGTCGGATTTGATTTCCCGAAGATTATTCAACGCTCGCGCAAGGTAGCCGAGGCGTCTGAAAAGGGCGTTGCTTTTCTGATGAAGAAGAATAAAATCACGATTATTCAGGGCACGGCAGAGTTCAGAGATGATAAGACAATATCGGTGAAAGATAAGGACGGTAAAGAAATAGACACAGTGAAATCAGCGCATACTATTGTCGCAACCGGCGCGCGGGCGAAATCAATTCCGGGAATAACATTTGACGAGAAGAAAATACTCTCTGCGACAGGTGCGATGCTCAGGCAGGAAGTCCCGGCGAAGATGACGATTGTCGGCAGCGGAGCGATCGGAATGGAGTTCGCTTATTTTTACAGGGCATTCGGAACGGACGTAACGGTCATTGAAATGCTTCCGAAGATTCTTCCCGTTGAAGACAGGGAAATATCGGATGTTGTGGCAAGGGAATTCAAAAAAAGCGGTATAAAGATACACATTGAAACGAAAACGGAAAGTGTTGAAGTGAAAGACGGAAAAGTATTCACAAAAGTAAGCGGTAAACTGAACGAAACGCTTGAATCGGATGTAGTACTGCTCGCAATCGGCGTTACGGGTAACATTGAGAACCTCGGACTTGAAGGAATCGGAGTTGAACTTTACAGAAACGGAATTAAAGTTGACAAAGATTATAAAACTAACGTCGAAGGTGTTTACGCGATAGGGGACTGCGCTTTGATTGATGAGCGCGGTAAGCCATGGCTTGCGCACGTGGCATCTGGTGAAGCCGTTAACTGCATAGAAAAAATCAAAGGTATTCATGCGGGGGATATAGATTACAATATGATTCCCGGATGCACATACTGCCAGCCCCAGATTGCGTCGGTCGGATTGACGGAAGAAAAAGCAATTGCGGCGGGATACAAAGTGAAAATCGGAAAGTTCCCGTTCTCCGCTAACGGAAAGTCGCGCGCGGCGGGAGAAACTGCGGGATTGGTTAAGCTGATATTCAACGAAGAGTATGGTGAACTTTTAGGCGCGCATATAGCAGGCGCCGAAGCAACGGAACTTATTGGCGAACTTGTTATGACTAAATCGCTCGAAGGTACTGCGGAATCATTGATAAAAACAATACACGCGCATCCGACATTGTCGGAATCCATAATGGAAGCCGCCGGCACTGCATACGGCGAAGGAATAAATATATAAGATTACCAATTACTCCAGTTGTTTAATAAGATCTGCGGTAAATTGCGCCAGAACTTCATCGAGTTTGGTAATATCTTTGCCGCCTGCCGTTGCGAGGTTCGGGCGTCCTCCGCCGCCTCCGCCGAGAAGTTTAGCGTAAACCGATATAAGTTTACCCGCGCTGATACTTTTTTCCTTTACGAGATTATCACTCACTGCGCAAATCAGATTTACTTTATCTTCCGTCACAGCCGCCAACAGCGCGATGCCGTTTTTCATAATCCAGCGCATTTTCTCGCCGAGTTCCCTGAATTCATCCGGTGATACAGAACTTTTTACCGTGTCAATTCGTAATGATAAAACAGAAATACCGTTAATTTTCGGCGATTTTTCAATAAGCGTTGTCACTTCCGAAATGAGCTTTTCAAGATTGTGTTTCGATAGTTTCTTCTCCGCAAGTTTTTTGTCCTGAATATATTTCTCTCTCAATTCGAGGAGAGATTTCGTCGTATTATCCTGATGTTCAAGCATAAGTTTCATCATAGTGACGTCCCTGAAGTCAGCCGCATGGAATCCTTTTCTGAATTCTTCAAGTCCGGCGCGGAAATTATTCGAATATTTATCCGGCAATCCGGAAATAATATTTTCTATATTATTAATTTTATCGTCAATCAAATTAATAATACCTTCGCCCGTTTTAGCGAATATACGCCTCACGCCCGATGAAATACTTTCTTCTTTCACGATTTTAAACAGCCCGATATCACTTGTCGTATCAACGTGAGTGCCTCCGCAGAATTCGATACTGAACTTCTCATCAATAATTACAATACGCACCAGACTGCCGTATTTATCACCGAAGAATTTCTTTACATGCGGAATATTGTTTGCCTCGTTTATATCCATATCGGAGAGTGTTTGAACACTGATATTATCAAGTATTTTCGAATTAATCATGTTCTCGATTTCAGCCACCTGTTCGGTGTCAACTTTTGTAAAATGAGGGAAATCGAAACGGAGATATTCATCCGATACGAGTGAGCCCATCTGCTTAACGTGATTTCCGAGCACCTGGCGGAGGGCTTCATGCAGAAGATGTGTAGCCGAGTGATTCCGCTGAATGGCGCGCCTGCGCTTATAATCAACAACTGCCTTAATATCTTTATGGAAAAGATTCTTATGATCGTTATTTTTTACATATACGAAATAATTGTTTTTGCTGTCAATTACGTCCAGCGAGTATCCGTCGGCGAATACGATTTTTCCCGTATCGCTGACCTGTCCGCCCGATTCGCAATAAAAAGGATTATCTTTAAGCACAAGAACTTCTATATCGGAACCGGCGATACGTTTCACCTGAAGAAGAGAAGTCTTTAATCCTTTTTCGGGAATCTGATACGGATTGTATTTCGGTTTTTCGCTCCTGAGATTATCGTCAAGCTCGAACATTTTTGTATCGGCGAGAATAATATCCTCTTTCCTCGCGGCGCGTGCCCGGTCCTTCTGTTTCTTCATTTCCTCTTCAAAGACTTTCATATCAACCGTAAAACCGTATTCGCTTGCAATCACCTGAGTAAGGTCAACGGGAAACCCGTAAGTATCGTACAGCTTGAACGCAGCTGTGCCGGGAAAAATTTTATTGTCATTATCTTTGATGCTCTTGTAAACGTAGTTGAAATGCTCGAGCCCGCGGTCGAGTGTGACATTAAAACTCACCTCTTCGCCCATAATAAGTTCTTTAACGTATTCCTGCTTTTCCAATAATTCGGGAAATACATTTCCGAAGTTAGCGGCAACAACGTCAACGAGCTGATACATAAGCGGCAGAGTATAGTCGAGTTTCCTTGCCAGCCTGAGCGCCCTGCGGAGAATCCTTCTGAGAACATAACCGCGTCCTTCGTTCGAAGGATTTGCGCCGTCTGAGATCGCAAAAGTCAGCGCGCGTATATGGTCGGCAATGGCGTTCATAGGCGATATGTTATCGCCTTCATATTTCCTTTCCGTTATTTCTTCAATCTTTTTTATTATGGGTCTGAATAAATCAGTTTCGTAATTCGATTTCGCGTTATTTATTACACGCACGATGCGTTCAAACCCCATTCCGGTATCAACATGTTTTTTCGGCAGGGGGTGAAGTTTGCCCTGCTGGTCGCGATTGTATTGTATGAAAACGAGGTTCCAGATTTCAATCACGTCTTCGCGTCCGGCATTAACGTGCTCAGGCTTGCATCCGTTTTCCGAAGAATCAAAATGAATTTCAGAGCACGGACCGCAGGGACCCGTATCGCCCATCTCCCAGAAGTTATCTTTCTCGTCAAATTTTAATATATGCAAGCGGTCAATATCAGTCTCGGATTCCCAGAAATTTAACGCTTCTTCGTCCGTACGGTAAACCGTTGCCCATAGTTTATCTTTCGGCAGTTTCCACACATCCGTCAGCAGTTCCCACGCCCATTTAATCGCTTCTTTTTTATAATAATCACCGAACGACCAGTTGCCGAGCATTTCAAAAAAAGTATGGTGGTATCCGTCTATGCCCACTTCTTCGAGGTCGTTATGCTTACCGCCTGCGCGTATGCATTTCTGAGTGTCTGCGGCGCGTGTATATTCACGGCTTCCGATACCGAGGAAAACATCCTTGAACTGGTTCATGCCGGCATTAGAGAATAACAGTGTCTGGTCTTCATAAGGCACAACGGACGAAGAAGGTACTATTGTATGCCCTTTCTCTTCAAAGAATTTCAGGAAAGAATTTCTAATGTCATAAGAACTGTTTTTTGATGATAACACTTAATTATTTTTAATTTATATACATTAAAATAAAGTTTATTATCGTGAAATTAAATGAAATTAAGAGATGCCACTTTGCGAAAAAAAACGGAGTCCGTTGTGATTTATTTACTGCTGAAAATTATTCTGTAAAGTCTTTTAGTGTAAATACAAAAAATGTGTTTTACATTAAATCGCCTAACGGACCGAGATTGATATTAAGGTCATCATCGGTCAGATTAAAGTGTTTTTTAAGTTCTTCCATTTTCATCTCAAGCTTCATGAGCGTTTCGCCGAGCCTTTCGATTTCTTCGTCGGTTAATGTTCCGCCGTTAACCCTTCGCATAGCCTGCTTTTCGACTAATTTTCTTATCACTTCAATTAATGTAAGAACCAATTTTGCCAACCCGGAATCAGCATTGTCGGGAGTTACATTAACTCTTGATTCCGGATTATTTTTAAGCTTTTCTATTTCCTCCGGAAGTAAATCCAGTATGCCCGAATTAAACAGTATTTTATCTTCGCCCATCGTTCATTTTACTTTAATGTGATATTAACAAAATTATAAGGAGGCCAGGGTCCTGTCAGCACGAAGTCAAGACCGCAGGGAGCGCTTATTGTAAACCGACTTTTTAAATCTTCAACTGTATGAATTAAAACAGATTTCTTTTTAAGATATTGCTCTTTATCAAGCAAAAAAACACCATCAATAATAGCAGAACTTTTTTTTATACCGGATACTATTTTTTTAAATTTTATATATTGCGTGTGCACGGGGTTCAGCGGTACTAAATGCCGCGTAATTTCTTCGATTATATTATCAATATACATTGTCAGTAATTCTTCGGATTTGTAAACCTTAAGTTTTTCCATTAAGTAATCCTTAAAGACAGAATTTGCGTTTACGTCCGCGGAAATGTTCTGCCCGGGTTTCTCGCCGGACTCAGGTTCTTCCTTTGCCCGCAGAGCTCTTTTGAGTTCGGCGTTTGAATATTCCGTATCGCAGTAAACCTTTAGCCCGAATTCATATTTATTTTCTACTATGCAAAGATTTTGTTTGATTTCATCGTAGTTTCTTTCAAGCAATTTTTTAACTGCGCCGGTTGATTCCATAACAGAACCGAATCGCACCGGCAGAAGTGTAAAGCGCTGAAACAGTTCATCTATAACATCGGCATAGCAGAGAGCGTTTGTATTATCTGTAACGATGCTCTTTCCTTCAATATCGCTGATGACCGCAGAAATATCTTTATAAGCAACTGCCTTTAAATCCGGAACGGAAACACCGTGACTGCCTGCTGTAAAATTCATTAACCACTCTGGCGTTTCTTCTCCGTTGCACTTATTTGTTTTTGTGTCTAATATGGCATACATCAATTTTGCCATCAGACTAATCAGAACTATTTACAGCAGAGTTGTCCGAATTAATATCTTTGATTTTTTGCAGTCTTAATTGCTCTATAGTTTCAACAGAACTTAGCATTAGGCGTATTCCCAGATATACAAGGTCAATATCTGCCACTGAAATTACGACATCACCGGAAATAACGACCCCTTTAGTCAGAACCCTGTCGAGTATTTCCACGATGGTGATGTTTCTTCTGTTATCAATTTTATCTTCCTGCATAATTAAGCTTTTATTGAAATAAAACTAAACGGAGGCCAGGGACCGGTTGCAATAACATCAAACCCCAGTAATTTTTTTTCTTTCCGCAGTAAATCGGCTGTTTGTATAAAGTTGAATACACTATTTTTTTTAACCAGGAATGCGGCATTAAGAATGAAATCATCTTTTCTTCCTGTTTGATCTTTCGGAAGCAGGTTGTTTATTTGTGTTAATTCGCTGTGTTTTAAGAATAAATTATAATAATTCTGACTATATATATACGTAAATCTGTCAATATCCGTTTCAATAAGCTCTGATTTTTTTCTTTCCAAGAGATACGCCTTACCCGGTGAGCTTCTCCTTATTTCAATTTCCAAAGCGGATACTTCCTTGCTAAGTCCTTCAATCTGATGCTTAAACACATTGCGGTCGCAAAAAATTTTTACCGACCATTCTTCATGTCCCCCGACTTTATTAATATTTTCGGTTAACGAAGACGAATATTTTTCTATAAAATTCGAGAGACCTTCCTCGGATTTATAGATAGTGCCGAATTGAAACGGAATCACTGTATTATGTTCCATAATTCTGCTGATAACACCTATATGTTCTCTTGCGTTTGATTCTAGCCATGCAATATCGGAGATGTTTTTCTTCAGGCTTTCTTCTGAAAAATCTTTTTCGGAAACAATTTTATATATAACGAAAAAACCTCCGAAACAATCGCACTTTAATCCATCAAACTCAGCATAGCGGGAAAGTTCTGGAGAACTGTCGGATAAACAATATATATATATCAAGTTATTTTTCAAATCAATTTTTTTAATTAAAACAGATTACCCGCAAGCAGGTGCCCCCGGCTGAAAACTTACAGGAATGATAAAATTACCTGACCGGATTGCAGTAAGTATTTTCACTGATTCGCGCTGTCCATTCCTTCAAAAGACGAAACTCTTTCATAAGATATAACTTCAAGATTCCCGTCTAATTTCAGCGAATAAAAAAGCCGGACCTTTTTCGGAGGAAGGTTCATTGATTTCAGGAATGAATCATCTTCATATACTTCTGCCGCAACATTCCAGATTTCGTTTACCTTCTCAATTTTCAACACAGTTATATCGGTACATTTAATCATACTTGTAAGAAACTGCGCTACTGCTTTTTTTACATCAAATAAATTAACCATTTTATTTTCCCCTATTTAAAAGTTTAATTATTTATTAGATTTTAAATTTCTTAATCTCTCCAAAAGTTCGTCTTCCCTTTTGGTGTATTCTTCTTCATCAATTTCATCCATTTCAAACTTCAGCTGTAATTCCATCAGTTTTTCTTTAACAGCTCCGTCATCAGACATTTCCTGCTCGGCAACCTCATTAATTTTATTTGCA
>JAPLFI010000332.1 GCA_026390755.1 Ignavibacteriota bacterium | reverse complement strand
AATCTGTGGCTATCGTTCTTATACAAATTATTGTTTTAAAATAAAAAAACAAAGGGAATTTAGACCTATTATGCTTTTAATTTATTATTCCTTTTCACGTTTAGGCTTATCAAACCAGCCATACAAAGTAGGTATCAGAACAAGCGTTAAAAAAGTAGAAGTAAATAAACCACCGACAACAACCGTTGCAAGTGGTCTTTGTATTTCGGAACCGGGACCCGTTGCATATAACATCGGAATCAGACTGAAAATAGCAATGGAAGCCGTCATTAATACGGGGCGCAATCTGTCGTTACTCCCTTTTAATATTGCTTCCTTTAATTCCATTCCGTCCTGCCTTAACTGTGAAATATAAGAAACAATTACCATTCCGTTCAAAACTGCTACGCCGAATAGCACTATAAATCCGACTGATGCAGGAACCGATAAGTAAAGTCCCGATATATACAAAGCGAACACTCCGCCGATTAATGCAAACGGCAGATTAAATATTACAAGCAACGCTAATTTGACTGATTTGAATGTCAAAAACAAAAGCGAAAATATGAATAAAACTGAAACCGGCAAGATGATTAACAATTTTGACATAGCTCTTTGCTGATTTTCAAACTGACCCCCCCAGGTTGTATAATAACCCGCCGGTAAACTTATTTTCTTCTTAATCTTTTCTTTAGCCTCTGAAACAAAGCTTCCGATGTCCCTGTCCTTAACATTCATTTCTATTCCAATTCTCCTTTGTCCGTCCTGCCGGCTGACCTGCACGGGACCTTGTGAAACAGAGATGTTTGCCAGTTGACTTAACGGAACATTGTAACCGTTCGGTGTAGGAACGAGAATATCCCCGACTTTTTCAACGGAATTTCTGTTCTCTTCGGGATATCTTACAACCACATCAAAGGATTTATTTTCTTCATAAAGCTGTGTGGACGGCATTCCTCCGACGGCAATTTCCATTACTTTCAACACATCGCTCACATTTAATCCAAACCGCGATATCTTTTCTCTGTCAACATTGATTGAAAGATAAGGCTGTCCTGCGACACGCTCCACGACAACATCTGTTGCTCCCCGAATCCCCGAAATAATTTTCGATATATCATCCGCTTTTTCTTTCAGGAGATTTATATCTTCTCCGAATAACTTTATAATTAACTGCGCCTTTGTTCCTGCAACGAGTTCATCAATTCTGCATTGTATCGGCTGGCTGAAGCTAAAGACAATTCCCGGTATGGATGAAAGGCTGTCCCTCATCATATTCACCATCTCTTCATTATCTCTGGCGCTTTTCCATTGTTCTCTGGGGAGGAAGATACCAGTAAATCCTGTTTTATCTATTCCCCGTGCTTCTACGGAAATACCGGTTTGCCCGGTTCTGGAAATCAGCATTTTCAGCTCCGGAAATTTCATCAATACCTGAGCTATCTGTTTATTGATTTCCAATGATTTATTCAAAGACACTTCCGGCAATAACTGTACATCCATATCAAATGCTCCCTCATCCATAATCGGAATAAATTCCGTTCCTAATCTCGGAAGTAAAAACACTGCCGCAATAAATAATACTACGGCAATACTTAAAACAGCATACTTCTTCTTTAAAGACCAGAACAGCAAAGGGAAATATAATTTCTTTGCATACTTCATTATTATACTCTCTTTTTCAGGACCGGATTTAAGGAATATTGAGGATAATGCCGGAATAACAAATATAGAAAGCAATAAAGAAGACAACAGGGCAATTGCAACCGTTAGGGCAAGAGGTGTAAACATTTTGCCTTCAAGGCCTTCCAGTGAAAGGATAGGCAGAAAAGTAACCGCAATTATCAGCTCGCCCAAAATACTTGGTTTTCTGACCTCAATAACGGATCTTAAAACCGTTAATAATTTGTTTTCTCCGTTTTTTATTTCACTTAAATGCCTCTGTACATTTTCGACCTGAATAATCGTAGCGTCAATAATCATACCTATGGAAATAGCCAAGCCTCCCAGCGACATCAGGTTTGCATCCAACCCTGTTAATTTCATTACAATAAATGTGAGGAAAATAGATAAAGCTAACGCTAAAATAACTATCACGCCGCCGCGGAAATTTCTTAACAATAAATACAATATAATAACAACAAAAATCACTCCTTCAATCAGTGCTTTTGTTACTGTTCGGATACTGCTGTTAACAATATCGCTTCTGTCGTAATACGGAACTATCTTTACGCCTTTTGGCAATACATTGCTGTTGTTAATTTCTTCTGCTTTTTCTTTTACTTTTTTAACAACCTCTCTGCCGTTTTCACCTTTTAACATCATCACAATTCCGCCCACAGCTTCTTCTTTGCCGTTTATCATAGCGGCTCCCTGCCTTACTGCCTCTCCGATTTTCACTTCGGCTACGTCTTTTATAAATACAGGTGTGCCGTTAAAGGCTTTCAGAGTAATATTTCTCAGGTCGTCTTCTGTTTTCAGCAGTCCGACACCCCTGACAATATACTGCGTGGAATTTTTATCGAGAATATTACCTCCGGCGTTTTCATTGTTTTTCTGTATAGCCGTAAAAACATCGTCAACCGACAGATCATATTTTATTAATTTTTCAGGTGAAACGATAACCTGATATTGCTTGAAATATCCGCCGAATGAATTAATTTCATTAACACCCTGTACACCCTTTAAAATAGGTGTTATAATCCATTCCTGTGTAGTTCTTAAATTGGTTAAGTATTGTTGCTTTTCGTTTTCATCCGAAGGCAATTTCCCGTCGAGAGTAAACTGGTAAATTTCACCCATAGCTGTGGCTATGGGTCCCATTTCAACCTCAACGCCTTCAGGCACTTTTTGTTTTGCATCCTGAAGCCGCTGGAAAACAAGGTTACGCGCGAAATATATATCCACATTATCTTTAAACACCAATGTTATTACGGATAATCCGAATTTTGTAACAGAGCGCATTTGAACGAGGTCAGGGACGCCGCGCATAGAATTCTCAATCGGGAAGGTAACAAACCTCTCAATTTCAAGTGCCGACAATCCCGGTGCTTTGCCCATAATTTCAACCTGTACGCTTGTAACGTCAGGGAAGGCATCAATCGGTAAATTTTGATATGCGAATATTCCGATTACAATAATCAGCACAGAAATTATTACGACATAATTCCTGTTATGAAGGGTCTGGGATATGATTTTTTCAAGCATATTATTCTCCCTCTCCGAAAGATTCTTTCAGGAGTTCGGATTTCAGTTCGAACACTCCGTTTATAACAACCCTGTCATTTTCTTTCAAGCCTGAAATAACTTCTACTTTTTCATCAAGCTCAACACCGGTTTTAATCTGAATCTTCCTGAAAGTGCTGTCATTTTCCATGACAAAAACATTACTTTGGTCGTTATCTTTATAAATTGCCGAAGATAAAACGAATAACCCCCGTTTGTTTTCAGCCAATTTGATTATCAGCTCTCCGAACATCTGGGGCAGCAGTTTATTCCGCGGATTATTAACTTTAGCCCTTATTTTTATTGTCCTTGTTTTATCGTCTATCAGCAGACCTTTATAAGTTATATCACACATAAACACTTCATTTGGAACCGACTGAGTTTTAAACTCTGCCGAATTACTGTTTCCGAGTTTATTAAAATCGCTTTCATAGATTTGACCGTCAACAAGAAGTGATTTAGTGTTTAATATTTTAAATGCAATAAAAGATGATTCCATATACTGCCCGATTACTACGTTTCTTTCGACAATAACACCGCTGATAGGTGATTTAATGGCTAAATCCCCGGCGGAATGCAAATCACTCTTCTCGTTTATAATATCTTCATCCCGTATCCCTATAGAATGAATTTTTTTATCCATAGCGTTAAACTCTGCCAATGCCTTTTCGTATTCTGTTTTTGCGGAAATCAGGTTTTTTTGAGAGCCGGCATTTTGCTCGGAAAGGGATTTCTGCCTGTTGTATTCCTGCTCGGTAAACTCCAGCGTTGTTTTTGATTTTAAAAAGTCCGCTTTTAGCACTCCGATTTCGAGTCCCTCGATTAACATTAAAGTCTGACCGGCATTTACGTAAGAACCGACATCGGCATACACCTTTTTCACTCTTCCCGCAACAATAGGACCTGCCTGCGCTTCGTTGTTCTGGTCGGTAATAATCACAGCCGGTATTTTTATATAGCCGGTGAACTGTTCTTCAGAAAGAAGCTCTGTTTTTAAGTCTATTCTGTCCTGTGATTCCTTTGATAAAACCAAAGAGACGAAGTCTGATTCGGTTTTTTCCTTTTCGGCGCCGCCGGTCTTATTTACTTTAATTTCTTCTATTTTTTCTTCTCCGCATCCGGAAAGAAACGTTATAACAAATAATATGATTAATATATTTTTCATGATTTTAATTTGTTTTTTAAGCTTGTACCGAACCTTATCTTTCTCATGCTGAACCTTGCCCTTGTCATGCTGAACTTGTTTCAGCATCGTTTCGGGGTTGTTTCAGCATCAGTATTATTTCAGTATAGTTTTCTGCCAATTGCTTTTTCGAGATTGATTAAATTCAGGTTATAATCTTTCAGCGCATATATATAATTTTCTTTAGTCATCATCAGTGTTTGTTTTGCCGGCAAATATTCAAGGTATGTAATATCACCGATACGGTAACCCGCGTTTGCAACCCTGAATATTTCATCCGATTGAGGAATCAGCGTAT
Source organism: Ignavibacteriota bacterium (assembly GCA_026390755.1). Taxonomy (GTDB): domain Bacteria; phylum Bacteroidota; class Ignavibacteria; order Tepidaquicellales; family Tepidaquicellaceae; genus JAPLFI01. Next base: position 5,211 of record JAPLFI010000332.1, on the reverse strand, counting down.
TTTTGTAAAGTAATATCTGCTGTTCGCTGTTCTTTAAATTTATGAATGCTTTATTTGCCTCATTTACGGCACTAATATAAATCTCGTCAGATTCATTCTCCGATATCTTTATCTCTGCGTTTGCTGTTTCGACCCTGCCTCTTTGGTCGAACATAAACCACAGCGGGACGGAAATACCAACAACGACTCCGTAATAATTATTTAAGCCGCTTATAGACTGGCGTTTATATCCGAGTAAAAAATCCGGTAAATAGGAGCTGTTTGCAATTTTCTTACCGATAAGAGAACCGGATTTATTGAATTCCGAAAGAATAACCGAGGGATTGGTTTTCCTCACATTCAGAATTACGGTTTCAATACTTTCGTTAAAAGGTATATACATTAACGAATCAACCAACAGAGGATTGTAATTATCAGAACTTTCCTTCAGCCCGACAGAATACAATAAATCGCTCAGAGCAATCTTATACTGATTCTTCAGCACTTCAAGATTGTTCAGAGCCTGCGTATATTGAACTTCGGCTGTAAGTTTTTCGAGATTAGCCGCCTCGCCGAGATTGAAGCGGATTAATGATTTTGTTTTAAACTCGTTCGCGACGTTACAATTCTCTTCCGCTATTTTTATCAACGCCTGCTTTTCGAGCAATATGATATATGCCCTCCGGACATCATTTATAACGTTCAGGTATGTAACGTTATTTTCCGCTTTTACTATGTCAATCGCGTTATTGAGTTGTTTTCCTTTATAAATTGTCTTCAGGGGAAACTCGATGCTTTGACTCAGCTCAATAATTCTCTCTTCGTAGTTGCCCAAACCCGTGCCTAAGGGAACAAAATCGTATGTCAGAGATAATTCCGGCATTTGAGGGGAAACACCCGTGAAGTATTTACCTTCCGCTGACGATATTTTATTTGCGCCTTTTTTCAGTTCAGGTTTGTTTTCTCTTGCAATTCGTTCTGCATCGGATAAGCTTAGCCGAGGAGGCAGTTTATCCTGGGCGGTAATATTTCCAAGCGCAAAGAATAATAATATAAAACATATAATATATTTCATAATTAATTTAATGAAAATTAGAAATTAAAAAATTCGGAATTAAATGTTAAAAAGCACTAAAGCGGGAGATATCTAAATAAGGAAAGTATTATATAAAACAGTGAAGTCCGTATCGGCGGTGTTTTTTTTTGAATTAAATATATTTGTTATTTGAGAATTGCAGAATAAATTAACATGCAGAGATAAGATAATTACGGGGACATTTACACTGTTAATTTTAAATTTGTCAATATTCGGATTTTCGGTTTTCGCATTATCCACAATGTCGCAAAAATCGTGCGAATTATGGATATGGCAATCCGGAGTAAATAAATCCAATTCTGAATGCAGGAATAAAAAACTGATTACAAAAAGAATTGAAAAACTTATTATCTGATTAGCTTTATTCATTATAAGCATCAAATTAACTACAATAACAATGAAATTAAAGCTATAAAAAGAGTTTTTGCCGCTATACACTCAATACAGGTTTGATTTTCGCTCCGAAATTCGGTATTTTAATGGTTTCAAATTAGCAGATATATATGTTAAGACATAAATCAGCTCAGAAAAGAGCAAGACAGACAGAGAAAATAACCGACAGGAACAAAAAATACAAAGCCCTTATTAAAGGCTCTGTAAAGCGCGTACAAACCGAAAAAGAGAAAGCGGCAGCAGAAACCGAATTCAGGAAAACAACAAAAGTCCTCGACCGCGCCGCCGCAAAAGGCATTATACATAAGAATAAAGCCGCTAATTTAAAATCAAAGCTCGCAAAACACGTCAATAAAGCAAAGTAAGCATTACACAGAGAAGTGTTAAGTGTTAAGTGTTAAGGTCCTTACTTTCTTAAACCCCGAAGGGGTTTCCTGTTAATAGAAATCTGATATAAAAATATCTATTTTGCTTTTCCGCTCTTAAACCCCGAAGGGGTTTTAATAGAAATCTGATATAAAAATATCTATTTTGCTTTTCCGCTCTTAAACCCCGAAGGGGTTTCCTGTTAATAGAAATCTGATATAAAAATATCTATTTTGCTTTTACGCTCTTAAACCCCGAAGGGGTTTCCTGTTAATAGAACATGATATCCCAAAAAGTTCTTAAACAAGCCCAAACATGCTTTTTTCTTTAAATTGCTTTTTCTTTTAATATAGTCCCTTTTCCTTTCGCAGTATATTCCCATTTCACTTGACAAACAGCCTTAAAATAGCTATTTTAAACGAACGATTGTTTTAAGCAAAAATCAACAAACATGGCTAATAAAACAAAAACAGTACCGGCGGAGCGCATTTTGAGCACTGCCGCCAATCTCTTCGCCCGCAAGGGCTTCTCCGCCGTAGGCATACGGGAAATCTCCGATAAGGCAAAAGTGAATATTTCAATGATATCCTACTATTTCGGAGGGAAAACAGGTATCCTCAAAGCTATTATCAGCGAATATTTCGGGCACTTTGACGAAATTGCAATCCGTCTTGCCGGAGAAAAACTCCAGCCGGATGAGCTTATAAGAAAGTTTACCTGCGGGCTCATAGAGCTTATCAGATCGAAACCGGACATCTGCCGCGTTGCAATTATTGAATTACCGATAGAAATTCCGGAGATAACCAATCTCAAAGTGCGGCTGCTGAAAAACAACATGCAGCTGATGAGTAAAAGCATCGCTCAGGGATTCAGAATTGACGACCCGAGAAGACACCTGATTATTGGTCCGGCATTCCTGAGTATGATTTTCTCTCATTTCCTGCTTGGCAGTATAATAAAAAAAGCGTCAAAAGAAAAATTTGACTCTGAATTCTTCCAAAGATACTGTGAAACCATATCGGAACTATTCCTTAACGGAATTAAAGGTATGTCAAAAAGTGTGACGAACGGAAAAAGTACAGGAATAAATCAAAAAGCGCCAAAAAGAAAATGAAATATAAACTGTTATTTATTTTTTTGTTAACCGCCGCATGCATTACCGCACAGGACGGGAAAATCATCAGCGTTGATGATTGTGTGAGAATCGGAATTGAAAACAATAAAAATCTTCAGGTATCGCTTTCCAAACTTTATTCCGTCAGGCAGAGACTGAAAGAAGTTAAGACAAACGAACTCCCGGCGCTCAGGCTGAACGGTTCATATTCGCGCCTGAGTGAAGTTGACCCTTTTGTAATTATGGGACAGCAGATTCAGCCCGCGATACTCAATAACACGAATTTCAGGCTTACTTTATCTCAGCCATTATTCACGGGTTTCCGGCTCAGCAGTAATACCGAGGCGGCAGAATATAACGTCTTTGCATCAGAAAGGGATTATACGCGAGATGTGAACCTGCTTACTTACGATATAAGAAATGCATACTGGTCTTACGTTAAAGCGTATGAACTGAAAAAAACAATAGAAAAAAACATCGAACAGGTGCGCACACGGCTTCGTGACCTTGTAAATCAATACGAAGCAGGACTTGCAACGAATAACGACGTACTGAAAGTAAGGGTTCAGCTTTCGAATTTTGAAATACTTCTGCTTGAAGCGGGGAATAGTATGGATATAGGAATCCTTTCGCTTAATAATCTTATGGGAATTCCCGTCAGCACGAAGATTCAGCCTAAGGTCGAAAATGTTTATCAAATCGTATATTTGCCGGCGCTTGATTCGCTTACCACACAGGCTTTCGTCAATCGCTCAGAACTGAAAAGCCTTGAGATGAAGATAAAATCCAGCGAATCCGGTATAAACTCGGCTAAATCCGGCTGGTATCCACAGCTTAACCTCGCCGCTAATTATATTTATGCAAATCCGAATTCGAGAATCTTTCCTTCTCAGGCGGCATTCAAAGGCACATGGGATGTGGGTATTACGCTCAGTTATGATATATGGAACTGGCGGCTGACTTCTTATCAGACGGCGCAGGCAAAAGCTACGCGCGACCAGAATACTTTAGCTTTTGAACTTACTAAAAACAACATCGAGTTAGAAGTGGCGCAGGTGTATAAAAATCTGCAGAACACTATCGAGCGCTTCCGCCTCACAAAAGAAACCGTAGAGCAGGCAAAGGAAAACTACCGCGTGACTAACGAGAAATTCCGTTCGGGACTTGTGCTTAATCTCGAAGTGGTTGACGCCGAGACGTCACTTCTGCTTGCGGAAATAAACTACACAACCACGATAATAGATTATTTTATCGGTGTGGCAAAACTTGAAAAAGCAACTGAACAAAAAATAAAATAAGATTTTAATAATAAAATATGAAGAAGATATTTGCGGTTATAATTGTTGCGGCAGTCATCGCCGTTATAGTTTTTATACTGATGATGAATAAATCCAAACGAGAAGCGAAACTTAAATCAGGTGAAATCACGAGCGGTTATCCCGTCCTCGTTACGCCGGTTAAAGAGGATAAACTCTCCGACACACTTTCTCTCGTCGGGACTATCGCTCCGTTTAACGAAGTTACAGTCGGCTCAGAAACGATGGGTCGCGTCACGGGCTTGTACTTTGATGTTGGTGACCGCGTCGGCAGAGGAAAAACACTCGTGAAAGTTGATGACGAGGTACGCATTGCATCTCTCGATAATGCGCAGGCAAATTTCGATAAAGCGGAAAAAGACCTCGCGCGCTACGAAGGCTTGCTGAAAACGCAGTCAATTACCGAAGTTCAGTATGAGCAGGCAAAACTGGTTTACGCGCAGACGGAATCGGCACTCAGAATAGCCGCGCGCCAGCTCAGCGATACGAGGATCAGTTCTCCGCTTTCGGGAATCGTTACACAGCGCATGATTGAAAAAGGGAGCGTCATTGCGCAGGGAACACCCATAGCGGTAATCGTAAATATTGACAAACTGAAAATCAAGGTCAATGTTCCCGAGCGCGAAGCTTTCCGTATGAAAGTCGGCGATAATATTGATATAACAACCGAGATTTATCCGGGAGTAACATTCTACGGAAAAATCATGAATATAAATTCGAAAGCGGACGAAGCGCATAATTACATTGTTGAAATCGCAATGGCAAACAGCAGGGCAAATCCGCTCAAAGCCGGAATGTTCGCCCGTGTTTATTTTAAAGAAATCATCCCGGGAAATACAATTGTAATTCCGCGCTCATCGCTCGTCGGCAGTATCAGGAGCCCGCAGGTATTCGTTATAGAAAATAATATCGCGCATCTCAGAAATATCGTTACCGGCGCCGAAGTC
>JAPLFI010000303.1 GCA_026390755.1 Ignavibacteriota bacterium | reverse complement strand
GGTCTGACATACGGAGATATAAAACTATACGCCGTTGTTACGGAATCAGATCTGTATTTTAATTCACCGAACGGTAAAACTAATTACAACAATTTATTAAGACAAATGCTGACTGGTTATAGCGGAGAGGATGTAACCATCACTCCCGGGCAGCCGGTGAATATCGTAAAGGAATATATTATTGATAACAGGATTGTGTCCGGAAATGCACAGATAATAGTGTTTTTACAGAGTAATTCGACAAAAGAAGTATTAGGTGTTGAAAAAATTAAATTATTTTAAAAACAGTGGAAACTTCCCGTTATATCGTCTTTTTATAATAGAAATCTTATTTCATTCTGGAGCATTTTTTATCGCCCATGTTACATTTCAAACCGCTTTTTTGCATGCAATTGGTGTTCGTTTTACAGGTATCGCTCATATTGTATTTGCCATCCTTTGAGCATTGACCTTTCATTTTACAGGTATCGCTCATATTGCATTTGCCATCCTTTGGGCATTTGCCGTCAGTACAGCCTTTGCAGTTATCACCACATTTACAATCTGTACATTTGCAGTTCTCGTATTTACATTTATCATCGGTTACAGTATTTGAACTGTATGTAGCATTATAGATAAATAAAAATGCAGTTACAATAACCAGAGAGAGCAGAATTAATTTTGTTTTCATAATTTTTTCTTTAATTAAAGTGGAAAAATATAGGAATATTCACCCTGAAATACAATCCTTAAACTGGCAGTGAAACGAATTATGTGTCTTTAAGATAGAAGAACAAAAATTGCAGCAAAATTACACAGAATGTTTTATAAAAGCACAGTGTGATTTCACATAAGTAAATCAGCTTGGCTGTCCTTTTTTCTCTGAACCAATACACTGCATTTTCTTTTATTATTCGTCAATTTTTACAGCTATCCTTAAACAACCTCGTCATTTTTGTCGAAAGCACTTCAAGTATTATAGTAAATAATGCAAAATCGGCTTATAAATCCAAATAAATATTTTGGCACGGAAATTGAAGCAAGATATATATGAAAGAAAAATATTATCTAAATAAAATAAAAAAAACATCATGAAAAAAGTAATTATCTTAACAGCCTTCACGTTATTACTCGCGGCATCCTCCTTCGCTCAAAGAGCGAACAACTGGTGGAGTAATGAGAATGTTCAGACCATTTCAGGAACGGTTTATGACAATGCGCGTCCAACCAGTTATATGAAAACTGACGACGGCACTTACTATAAAGTTCATCTTGGTCCAATCTGGTTCTGGAATCAGAATAATTATACATTTCAGACAGGCTCAGTGAAAATAACAGGAAATGTTAAAACTCAAAACAATGAGTTACAGATTTTTCCGTTCACAATTGAGCAAAAAGGTTCTGTAATCACATTGGCAGATGAAAAAGGCGCACCTAAATGGGGTAACAACAGAGGCGGCCGCGGCAAAGGAAACAACAATTCACTGAATAACAGCAATGGCAACGGTCGGGGACGCGGTAATTGTTGGGGGAATGGCAATGGCAACGGTTGGGGACGCGGAAATTGTCCTTGCAGAAATAAGTAATTTCGAGCGTTCTGAATCATAGCTGAATATAGAATTCCGGTTAGTATTCTCCTTTTCCCGGATATTAAAAACGCCGAGCATTTAAATTATGCACGGCGTTTTTTTTGATTCAATTCCTAAGCTGTTTATAAATTAAGATAGTTTATTTCTGATTCTTTTAAACCGTAATGTTTTTTTACTTCAGACAGCAAATTATCACGTACAATGAGAATAATTTGTCCCGTGTATGAATCTCTTTTTCCGATTATTTCTGAAACTGCGGGTTCAAGTCCCGTTCCCCTGAGTTCAAGAAAGCCGATTTCATCAATTATCAGGAGTTCAACACCGGCAATAAAATCATCTATAAGGGTTTCGCGTGCTTTCCTGAATACTTCGGCGCTGAATCTGTAATTTCCTATAGAAATTATTTTATCTTCATCGCCGTCATATTCTGCTTCAAACAGTGTAAGTTCTCCTGTCTTAATAATTTGCAAATATCTTCCGGAATTTATGACCGGTACAAGTATTCCCCCTGCATTTTTTTTATTCTTTATCCACTCAGAAAGCTTAGTTGTTTTCCCTGTCTTTATTTCCCCCGTCAATATGGATATTTTATTCGGGTTTGAATTCATAGGTAAGAATTATTGTAAGCAATTGAACCGAAAATATTGATAATCTTTTGATTCCTCTTACGCCTTTACTAACCGCCCAGGAAAATCTGACAGCCGATTTAATGAAAGGAAGCATTCCCAGTATTCCCTGCGCTTCATCCGTATATTTATTCCGATTGTTAATAAATTTATTTCTGAAAAGTTTCAGTAAAAATGGTCCTAAGAACTTGAACCAGATAATCGTAATGCTGACGGAGCGTAATATCATTAACAGAATAGGATTCGGTGTAAAATATCCGTTGTCAGTGTAAAAATATGACATAAATAGTATTCCAAACAGGAAAATAAACAACAATATCTTTGTTGGTTTATAACAGAATCTCTTTTTTCTTCCGGCTTTCAGTTCCTCAAGTGCTGTATAAACCGCCGTCATTTTGAAAAACTTATCTTTTAATTCCATAGCACCGTCCGAAGAATCTGTTTTTATGTTTTTGCTCAGGTGTGACCCGTAAAATCCGGCAAGTATTCCGGCTGTTACATGTATTCCTATATATAGCGTTATAAGCCAGAAACTAAGCTGAACATTAGCGTCCTTTACTCTGAATACTTCCTGCAGAACAAAAACAGAAAACTGATTCACGGCATTCCAGAATTCCTGCCCGAAAACCAGGGTAAGGAAAATCACTTTCTGAAGTGACGACAGAATTCCGGCGATAAGTCCCAATGCGACGGCGGAAACTGTTTTTATACCGCCGTTACTGAACAGTAACTGTCCTATAAATCCCTGCAGGAAAACTGCGAGGTATGCCGTAACGGGTGTGTGAGGGCTGACAAGGGCTTTAATAATCATTGTGACTATGCACGCCCGCATAATAGAGGTCTTTTTGCCGCTCAGAGTTCCTATTAAAATAATGATAATAACAGCAACATTACCATTACCTACCAAAAGGCCTGTGAAAGGCAGTTTCATGCCGTGAAGAAATCCGCCGAGAAAGGCTTCGCTGAATCCCCATAGCGCAGTAAGACGCGCAGTGACGTCAAAATATGCCGGGTCATTCCGAACCGGTTTTAACACAGTACCATAAGTTTAATAAACACGTTTTGTAATTAAGATAGATGAAAATATACAGACAAAATATAAAATGATATGTAAACAAACAAAAAAAGATTTATCTCTTGACTTTTTCTGTTAAATGTATTAAGTTGCTAATAACAAATAATGCTGATAGCAAACATAATCAAAAATGAAAAATAAAATTATTTACCTGGTATCTTTCGTTATAATATCACTTTCTGTTTCGGGTATAACGGGGTGCGGAAAAGGAAACAGCAGCGAAATTGACAGAACTCAAAAAAACGGCTCATCGGACGTGAATAAGCTGATGGATAAAAACACGCAAAACGGAAATCAAACGCCAAAAGAAGAAATTACAAAAACAAAAAATACAAAAATGGAACATTTAACAGTAAAAACATTCAAAGAGAAAGTATTCAATTACGAAGTTAACAAGGAATGGAAATTCGAAGGTGACCGTCCGTGCATCGTTGACTTTTACGCCGACTGGTGCGGACCCTGCAAAATGGTAGCGCCTGTACTGGAAGAGCTCTCAAAGGAATATGACGGAAAAATAAATATTTATAAAGTTGACACCGAAACGGAGCAGGAACTTGCATCTGTATTCGGTATAAGGAGTATCCCTTCAATACTGTTTATTCCT
>JAPLFI010000575.1 GCA_026390755.1 Ignavibacteriota bacterium | reverse complement strand
TATTATTACGAACCCACGGTGTTGATTAATGTCAATCCCTCGATGCGAATAATGAACGAGGAAACCTTCGGTCCCGTGGCGCCTGTTATGATATACAATGACTTCGACGAGGCTGTCCGCTGTGCGCAGGAAACACCGTACGGACTTGGCGCCGTCCTCTTCACCCGCGATGCAGTAAAAGCGAAGACTTTCTTCGAGGAGGTCAAGGCGGGAAGCATCTGGATTAACGACCCGCTGACCGATAACGATGCCGGTCCGTTCGGCGGCATGAAGATGAGCGGTTTGGGACGCGAACTTGGACTCGAAGGTCTTGAGGAATTTATGGAAACCAAGCATGTGCACTGGGATTTTGTGCAGAAGGAAAAACCCTGGTGGTATCCGTACTATCGTGTATAATCTGTCATCCCATGCATAAATTATTAATAAAGTAGAGACTTCTGAAAAATTAATACCTGAAGTCCCTGTCATTACAACGAAAACCGGGGGTATCATCCGGGGCATCCGGACAAGTAATACATATTTTTTCATTGTACTTTTCTGTACTAATGCGCTTCTGGGGGAGTCTCAAAGTAATAAAATAACCGGCTTATTTTATTACGGGAATTAAATTGAATTTAAAATCGGAAAAATGCTTTTCGAGATTCTTTGTCATCGCTTCCTGCAAATCTGCTATCTCAGATAAGCTTTTGTCTCTTGGAAAACTTAATTCAATCTCGATAATCTTCTTCCTGCCGCTGATCCTGGAATAAATGTAGCCAATCTCTTCATATTTGCCGAAATGCTCAGCCAATAATTTAATAATCGCCAGCTGATCAGTCTCTATTAAGGGCAGATCTATCAGGGCTCTGAAGTTTTCCTTTAATACTTTCAGTGAATTGACGACATAATAGACCGCTAAGAAAAGAGAAATTATAATATCAATGGTTCTCGCCTGTGAAACCCTGCCGGAATTTTGGAAATAGAGCGCAACCAGAAGGGAAACCGCTGAAAGCGTTGTTTCAACAATGCAGTACGTGTAGAGAATATCGTAGGCTTTCAGGATCGGCGAGTAAACATCAGTCCTTTTCATTATCGCCTTTGCCCACAATTTTAGAAAAATCAGGCGAAGAGTGATGTAAATTATAGAAATTTGCGCGTATTCAAAACTGATTGATGGCGGGGCTTGAACCGCTGTTTTCCATATTGAATAAATGATAAAGCCCGAGATGGGCAGACTCAGCGCGGCCTGAAAAAAACTTATGAAATTTTCAAGTCTGCCGGTTCCGTATGGAAATTTATATGTATTATCCTTAACGGATAAGCCCAGCGCAACTATCGCGAAAAAATAAACAAAGAGCGACAGGCAGTTGTACAGCATGAAATTAAAAATCGTGACTGAATTTGAAATATAAGCGATATACAGGCATAAGAGTATTTCCACCAGCAAAGTCCAGAAACCTGCAATGAAAAATTTCTTAATTTCTTTTCTTGTTTTTAAAATGTTCTGGTTCAATAAAAATCTGGTCTTTTTTAAAAATAATTTATATTATTTAGCCGTCTCTTCCCATCCCGCTGCCCGCTTCTCATTGCTCTTCCCGGTATTCGGTTCCCCAATGAGAATATTGACCCTTGAGCAGTCAATATCAAGATCTTTTTCAGACTTGAAGTTTTTGACATGTAATTTTTTAATCATAATTGCTTATTTAATGTTGAAATATAATTCTTTTATTTCTATAATTATATTCACATTATAATCATTAATTTAGTTTATCTTACGTGTACCTCCCTTCGCTCAAGTTTGATTTTAAAAATAATATGTTTGAAGTCAAAATTTAACGTTACAGAAAATATTTGAACTATTAAGAAATCCTTAATAGTTGCCTCTTCATTTAACTCTCCTTCTTCAAAAATAAAAAAAGGCTGTCCGAATTCCGAACAGCCCCAGATTATGATGTAAATGAAAAACTACCGTCTATACCTTGTACTTTATACCTTATACTTTATACCTTGTACTTTTCCATTACTTTTTTTCTCGTATATGGTATCAGTCCGCCGGCTTCCACAATCGCCATTCGGGCTTCCGGTAAAGGTAATGTCCCAAACCTTTTTCCCGTGGTCTTATTTACGACTTCTTTTCCTTCGAGCTCTATATCATCACCGACACTCGCTTCTAAATCGGGACAGGTTATAAGGTTCAATCCGAGATTAATCGAATTCTGAAGAAAGATCCTCGCGTAATTTTTCGCGATTACCACAAGTTCATGCCCGTTAATCGTCGAAGCGGCTTGCTCTCTCGAAGAGCCGCATCCGAAATTATTATCGGCAATTATTACGCTCCCTTTCGGATATTCACCGCTGTTGAGCTTCTTGTTCAATTCCGTGTAATCAGCGAAACAAAATTGCGG
>JAPLFI010000096.1 GCA_026390755.1 Ignavibacteriota bacterium | reverse complement strand
TTTGTCTAAATCCGAGGATATAGATCTTATTGAGCGCGCCCTGAAAGGCGAGCAAACGGCTTACGACAGACTTATGAAGAAATATTATAACCTCGTTAATAATCTTATTTTCCGCATGATTTACAGAAAAGAGGATGTTGAAGACCTTACTCAGGAAGCCTTTATAAAAGCGTTCAATTCACTCGATAAGTTCGACAGGCAGTTTGCTTTTTCAACCTGGCTCTATAAAATCGCAAGCAACAACTGCATAGACTACCTGCGCAAGAAAAAACTCAGCACTTTCTCGATTGATAAGGATATTGAATCCGATGACGACGATTTCAAGTTCGAAATACCCGACCACGATACAAAACCCGACAGAAATATTCTGGATACTGAAAGGAAAAAAGTTCTCCTCGACGCAATTAACGGTCTTCCTGATAAATATAAAACCGTTATACTGCTCCGTCACAACGACGAAATGGAATATGAAGAAATCGCCAAGAAGCTCAGGCTTCCGCTCGGGACCGTAAAAGCCCATATATTCAGGGGACGTGAGCTTTTGAATAAATACCTCAAAGATAAAATCTCCCATTTCTGAAAATGACTAAACACGAGACACCTCTGATGCGGCAATACCGCAAGATTAAGGAAAGGTATCCCGATATGTTACTGCTGTTCAGGATGGGTGACTTCTTCGAAACTTTTGAAGGCGATGCCGTCACTGCCTCGAAAGTTCTTGGCATTACTTTAACAAAACGCTCGTCCGGCAGTGCCTCCGAAGTTCCTCTGGCAGGTTTTCCGCATCACGCACTCGATAATTACCTGCCGAAATTAGTTAAAGCGGGATACCGCGTTGCAGTGTGCGAACAGCTTGAAGACCCGAAATACGCTAAAGGTATAGTGAAAAGGGATGTGGTGGAAGTGGTTACTCCCGGCGCCACGTTCTCGGATAAACTGCTCAGCCATAAATCAAATAATTTTCTCGCTTCGGTTTATATTAGAGACAATGTTTGCGGATTTTCATTCTGCGATGTGTCAACGGGTGAATTCGCCACATCCGAAATACACGTTAATCAACTCGCCGGACAGATTGATGTTTTTAACCCTGCGGAAATTCTTATACAGAAAAAAGAAAAGGAAAAAGTATTTAAAGCGCTCGGTATCGAATTCGGTGATTTATTCGAAGGCGAAAAACCGAAATTTACATTCACGAAAGTTGACGACTGGATTTATAACCTTGATTACGCGCGTGAAGTTCTTACTAATCAGTTCAAAACAAAGTCGCTTAAAGGATTCGGAATTGACGATATGAAAGAAGGAATGATTGCCGCGGGATGCCTTATGAATTACCTTAACGAAACACAGAAGAACAAGCTTGAGCATATAACAAAGATTTATCACTACGATTATACGGATTATATCATACTCGACCCATCAACAAAACGTAACCTCGAAATCACCGCATCGCTGAACGAAGGCAGCAGGGAAGGGACTTTGATTTCCATTTTAGACAGGACGCAGACTTCTATGGGCGGACGGCTCATAAAGAAATGGGTCTCAAGACCGCTTAAAAGGAAAACTCAGATTGAGAAAAGGCTTGAAGCCGTAAAAGTTTTTTATGAGAATAAAACACTCAGGAAAAACCTCAGCGAAGACCTTAAATCCATTGCCGACCTTGAACGACTGCTTTCGAAAACGGCAACGGGTAAAGCTGTGCCGAGAGATGTAGTACAGCTTAAAGTGTCGCTGAATAAAATCGTAGAGATTAAAACAAGACTGAAAGATTTTGAGACCGGGGCGATCGCGGCGCTGAAAAATAACCTTGTTGAGATAAAAGAACTCGTTCAGGAAATTGAGAAAGTGGTGAACGAGAATTTCCTTTCGGGTTCTGACAATTACGGTATTATAAACAAAGCTTACGATAAAGAGCTTGACGAGCTGAAAGACATTCATATAAACGGCAAGACGTGGATTGAGAATTTCCAGAGCAGGGAAAGAAAACGCACGGGTATAAGTTCACTGAAAGTGGATTACAACCGCGTATTCGGATATTACATAGATATTACAAGGGCGAACCAGGATAAAGTACCCGATGATTATATACGGAAACAAACTCTTGCAAATTCGGAGCGGTATATTACGGACGAACTTAAGGTTTACGAGGATAAAATATTCAACGCCGAGGAAAAAATAACCATCATAGAAAACCGTATATTCAATGAACTACGAATATTTATTTTAAAGTTTACTGACCCGATACAGAAGAACGCCTTGACTATAGCGGCTATTGACGCGCTTCAGAGTTTCGCCGAAGTTTCGGAGATGTATTATTATGTAATGCCCGAAATCAACGAAGGCGATAAGCTGGAAATTAAAGACGGCAGGCATCCTGTTATAGAAAGGCTTTTATCGGCAGGAGAGAAATATATCCCTAACGATACGATGGTTGACACGACGGATAATCAGATTCTTATACTGACGGGACCGAATATGAGCGGGAAATCGAGCTATCTGCGGCAGACGGGGTTAATTGTTCTGCTTGCGCAGATAGGATGCTTTGTACCTGCGAAAGAAGCTAAAATCGGCATAGTGGATAAAATTTTCACGCGTGTCGGTGCCTCGGATAATATTGCCAAGGGAGAGAGCACATTCCTTGTTGAGATGCACGAAGCGGCTAATATACTGAATAATGCAACTGGTAAGAGTTTGCTCCTTCTTGATGAAATCGGACGGGGAACAAGCACTTATGACGGTATCTCGATTGCCTGGGCGATAACCGAGTACCTCCACGAGAATCCGAATGTAAGGGCGAGAACGCTTTTTGCGACACATTACCACGAGCTGAATTCGCTTGCTGATATGTACGAGCGGATTAAGAATTACCGCGTGGAAGTGAGAGAGTATAATGATAA
>JAPLFI010000372.1 GCA_026390755.1 Ignavibacteriota bacterium | reverse complement strand
TCCTTCATTCACTTCACAGCATTTAAGATCAATTGCCGGTATAGCCACAGGTCCAACTTTAGATAACAGAATTATAACAGTATGCGGTGATAATGGCACAATATACACATCCGTTAACTGGGGCGAAACATGGACTAACGGATCACCCGCAGGAGAAACAAGACATTTCTATGGAGTATGTTTGAACGGTGTTCATAAAGGTACTGTAGTAGGGGAAATTGGTACAGGAGCCGGTAATATGGGAATGATGTATAACACAATGAGTAACGGTATGGTCGGAGTAGTACAAACCGGCACGACTGTACCGCAAACGTTCTCGCTGAATCAGAATTACCCGAATCCGTTTAACCCCGTAACCAGGATTAGTTTTGCTATGGCAAAGGCAGGTCCTGTAATGCTAACAGTTTATGATATGACAGGCAAAGAAGTTACAAAATTAGTTAATACGACTTTATCCGCAGGGAATTTCGAATATGAATTCGACGGCTCTAAGCTTTCAAGCGGAGTATATTTCTACAGAATCATAACAAACGATTTCGTTGAAACCAAGAGGATGTCATTAGTAAAATAGAATCAAATCAAATAATACAGAATATAAAACATAATTTAGTATTCAGAAATCTCATAGAAGGAGGCAAAATTATAAAGTAGCCATCAGTAACAAATACAGAAAAAAAGAAAGTATATAATGCTCATGGGAGCCGTATAAGCCCTGCCTGCAGAGTAACTGTTAAAAGCAAGCAGTAAGGTAAATGCTGACGTGCGGTTTGATGAGGCGGAAATGTAAACACTGCCGCTATGGAAGTGTTGCGCTCTTATCACGGCTGTGCACGGTTGGAAGAATTATAGATTTTAAAAATATATGATAAGAAATATTATTTACTCATTAAATTAAATTTAGTTATTCAAAAATAACCAAAATGAAAAAGTTCTACAAAATCTTTACATTAACTCTTTTCTCGTTCTTAATTGTCAATTTTTCATTGAAAGTTGATAATTGCTATGCGCAGTGGGTGCAGAGTTATGGAATATATGGAGGACCTGTTTGGTCACTCGCGTCACTCGGCAATAATGTTTTTGCAGAGACACCAAACAGCGGCGTACATTTTTCCTGGGATGACAAATCAGACTGTACTCAAACTGATTTGAACAATCAAACTGTAACTTTAATTGCGATTCACGGGAATAATAAGACTAAGGAGACAGAGCATATATAGGGGGAGTTCAAATGAGTGTAAAAGCTCATTTGAACTCCCCCTCATATAATTAACATGCACATTCAATTCAATTTAATATAAATAAAAGTACAATGTAATATATTTTTACAAATTTAAACAAAATAAAAAATGAAAACCGTATTTCTTTTCTTAAGTTTTTTACTCCTGAGTGTTTCTGCTACGAACGCTCAATGGAATCAGTACCAAACGGGGGTTCCGTATTCTTTATTTGCCGTGGATTTTTATAAAGCAAACATTTATGTTAACGCTGTAGATTCATTAGGCCTTGCTGTAGGTGAAGGCGGAACTGTATTGAGAACTACCGACGCCGGTGAAGAATGGACACGTGTTTATACGTACAATACTATATGGCTGAACGATATAAAATGGGCAACACCGACCGTCGCTTATGCCGCTGGTATGGGAGGAGTTATCATTAAAACAGTTAATGCTGGTGTTAACTGGACAATGAGCAGACCCTATGATACACCAATGCACACAATCAGAGGAATTGCTGTTGATCCGTCCGATCCACTCAAAGTTACCTGTGTCGGTTATGCAGGTACATACATTACAACAGTTAATGGAGGATCAACTTGGAATCATGTTCATAGAACAGATTTACCATGGACTATGCATTCTATAGATTTTTCTCCTACTTTTGTTACTGACGGAAGAGGTATTATTGCCGGTACGGATGGTCTCGTCTGGAACACTACCGACGGCGGTATCACATGGGTATCCAGAAATTCCAGAAGATATGATTATTTAAATGATGTTGTCTTCATATCTCCTATCAATGCTTTGATTTGCGGAAATAACGGAACTGTTATATTAACTGCAAATTGGGGCAGAACATGGGATTCTCTACCTTCAAAGTTTACATCAGAGCATTTAAGATCAATTGATTTTCGATGGGGCCCCGACAACAACCGAAATGCAACAGTTTGTGGTGATAATGGTACGATATTTACATCCAATAATTGGGGAAACCCAGGATCGTGGACTGATGTATCACCCGGCTCAGAAACAAGACATTTTTACGGTGTTTGTTTGAACGGTCCTACTATAGGTACTGTCGTTGGAGAGGTTGGTACAGGCGTTGGATATGAGGAGGGTGTTATGTATAAAACATATACTAACGGTATGGTTGGAGTAAGTCAAACCGGTACAACCGTTCCTCAGAAGTATTTACTGAATCAGAATTTCCCGAATCCGTTTAACCCGACAACCAAGATTAGTTTTGCAATGGCAAGATCCGGTCCTGTAATGTTAACAGTTTTCGATATGACAGGAAAAGAAGTTGCTACATTAGTCAATACGACTTTATCCGCAGGAAATTTCGAATATGAATTCGACGGCTCCAAACTTTCAAGCGGAGTTTATTTCTACAGAATCATAACAAATGATTTTGTTGACACTAAGAAGATGTCGTTGTTGAAATAAAAAACCGGTTGTATTGCAAGACGTGTCCCGTTGTATTTATGAAAATTGATTTACAAACGAGACAGGTAAATTAAATAAAAGAACAAAAATAATTTGAGGTTGAGTTCAAAATTGAGTGGTAGCACTTGTTTGAACTTGACCTCATATTAACTAAACCTGTTTTCTGTCTAAAAACCAGAATCCACGAAAATATAAAGAACCGTAACTATCAATAATATATAGTAATTACAAGTATTCCCGCCCAAAGAGAGAAATTTCCTGTTTTTTCATAAAAATTTGTCTTGACAATAATTGTTTTTATTTTTAGTTTTCACACAAGGCTACGATTTTTTTCAACAAATTAAATATAAAAAGTTATGAAGACTTTGTTCTATTATTAAGTCTTTTGCCCGTGCGAGTTTTCACTACGAATGCTCGATGTGGTTATTACTACAATAAATAAATTTTTTTTTCAACAATTTAAACAATAGACTTATGAAAGCAAAAAATCTTTTTCAGGCAGTGCTTATTTCCTGTCTGTTAATGTTTGTAAGTTACAATGCTTTTGCAAACAACATCACTGTATCCAATGTTCGTCTTATCGGACAAAATACTTCCGAGCAGACAATAATGGTTAAATTCAACATTACGTGGGAAAACTCCTGGCGTACAAGTACGGGTCCCTCTAATTGGGATGCCGCATGGGTGTTTGTGAAATTTCGTACAGGTTCAGATCCATGGCAGCATGCCGTTCTGACCAATACCGGCCATATTAGTCCATACGGAAGCACAATATCTACAGGCTTGCTTAATCCGGCCTCAACTTACGCAATGCCCGGCAATCCGGGGATGGGAGCATTTATATATCGCTCTGCTAACGGTACCGGTACATTTTCTGCTACAGACGTTCAGCTCAGCTGGAAGTATGGTGCTGACGGCAACGGGGTTCCAGATAATGCAAATGTGCAAGTTCAGGTATATGCAATCGAAATGGTAAATGTGCCGCAGGGTGCTTTTACAGTCGGCACAGGCGGAACGGAATCAGGTAGTTTCACGAATGGCTCATGGACAGTGGGCAATCCTACTATTCCCTTATCTATAGCTACTGAAAACACTTTACTGGTTGGAGCAAGCAATGGAAAACTTTGGTATGATAATCCTGTGGCATTACCATATTCTGGTGACCAGGGAGGTCCCATTCCTGCTGCTTTCCCAAAAGGCTATAACGCCTTTTACAGTATGAAATATGAAATAAGCCAGCAGGGGTATGTTGACTTTTTAAATAGTATAACTACAACACAGGCATATAGTCGTTACGATATAAACAATATAGGTTATAGATATAATATTACAAAATCTCCGGCAAATGTGCACAGTACCTCTACCCCAAATATCGCCTGTAATTTTTTAAGCTGGGCCGATCTTGCGGCATATCTTGATTGGAGCGCTTTACGTCCGATGACAGAACTTGAATTTGAAAAAGCCTGTCGTGGTACGCAAACAGCTGTACCTAACGAATTTGCCTGGGGCAACACAGAATTATCAGCTGGTCCATATACATTGCAATTTCCAGGAGCATACAATGAAATCATAGCTACGGGTTATAATCAAGCAAAGGGTAATGCGGCATACAATGGAAATATCGGGACTATAGGTGGTCCTTTACGCGTAGGGATATTCTCATATTTTTGGTCATTAAACAGAGTGTCATCAGGCGCAACTTACTACAGCATAATGGATATGAGTGGCAATCTCTATGAACGTACTGTAACAGTTGGCAATACTACAGGCAGAAACTTTACCGGTACACATGGAAATGGATTACTCGATGGCTTTGGTTACGCTAATATTGATTCTTGGCCAGGCAGTGATGCCGTAGGCGCTGGTATGCGGGGCGGCGATTTTTACAACGGTATAGCGAATTTGGGAGTTTCCTATCGCGGATACGCGGCTTATGTTTCCAATGGTTACAGTTTAAATTATGGCGGTCGCGGTGTACGTACGTCG
Source organism: Ignavibacteriota bacterium (assembly GCA_026390755.1). Taxonomy (GTDB): domain Bacteria; phylum Bacteroidota; class Ignavibacteria; order Tepidaquicellales; family Tepidaquicellaceae; genus JAPLFI01. The sequence goes on along the minus strand of JAPLFI010000372.1, from coordinate 292 downwards.
CCTTAGATTAGTAAACAGAACTGTTTAAATGGGGCGCGCAGCCCCAAAAAATAATTTTAAAAATAAATTTTAAAAATAAAAAAGAAACCAAAATGAAAAAGATAACAGTTTTATTAGTACTATTGCTTGCGCTTCCGGTTTTCCTGCAGGCTCAGTATATAGGCGGTGTCGGAAGGGGCGATGTTACGCTTGCAAGTACTTTCAGCCCGATAGTAATAAATTCTCAATGGGTCCCTTATCCCACACAGGTTCCTTATTCTTTGTTTGCGGTAGATTTCAATAGTGATGCAAG
>JAPLFI010000550.1 GCA_026390755.1 Ignavibacteriota bacterium | reverse complement strand
GGTTCTCGTAAAAGACCAATTCCTTCCGTTCCGTAAACCTGAGAGCAAACAAAAAGGCAAACATATATTAATTGATTATATATATGAACCGGGCGCCCGGCAGATACTTGATGAACTTATTCCGAAACAGCTTAAAATTAAGTTCTGGAAGGCGCTTCTTGAATCAAACGCATCTGAGCAGGGAGCGCGTATGACTGCAATGGAAATGGCTACAAAGAACGCGGACGACCTTTTATTATCACTTGAACTTGCTTATAACAGGGCAAGGCAGGAAGCTATAACAAATGAGTTGCTCGAAATAGTAAGCGGCGCAGAAGCCCTTAAAAAAGGATAAATAGTTTTTCCTCTGTCATATCTCATCGTTATTTTTGCGTATTCTCGTTAAATTTGTCCTATGCACAATAATTTTTTTATAATTCGCGAAACAGCGCGTATTCTCGTTAAATTTGTCCTATGCACAATAATTTTTTTATAATTCGCGAAACAGCGTTATATTTAAACAATATTATACGGGGTTATACTATTGCTGAAATATATACACAGGACAAAGATAAGTTTATTATCAGGCTTGTCAAATCTGACCAATCAATATACCTTGAATTCTCAGCCGAAAACAGATTTGAATATGTTCTTATTAAAGAGAGCGCCTCAAGGGCTGTCAGAAATACGGTTGATTTACTCGGAAGCATAAATGGAAGTACTGTAGTATCTGTGAGTATTAAAGGTTATGAACGGTTAATAGATGTGGAGTTAAATAATAATATTCATCTGTTTCTTATCTTAATTCCCGGCAAAGGTAATGCATTCGTTATATTTGGTGATGTTATTACGGATTTTTTCAAACAGCCTGCCGGAAAGGAAATATTCGTCTATAAATCGATCTTTTCCCGAAAAACGATGCGGATTAATGATGATGATAATATCTGGTCATACCTTAAATCAAATTTTGCATATTTCGGACAGAATTATTTTAACGAAGCATTGCACAAATCAGGATTAGAGAGGAAATCCGTTATTAATCCGTACAATATCGCGGCAATAAAAACGGCTCTTGAGAGCATCGAAAATAATATAATCTCAAATCCTTCTTTTCTGCTTTACAAAAATCCTGTATTAATTCCTTCTCTGTGCGTACTTGAAATTTTCGAAGACGTTGAAACAGCGGAATTCAGTAATATTAATGAACTTACTTCATATTATGTAAGCAACGCATACTATTCAAAGGAATTCGCTTCACTGAAAGGGAAATTAAATGCTGAATATAAAAGCGGATTAAATAACGTTGAAAAAAGGATTAAAAGCCTTGAAGAAAAAATAGATTCCGTTGCCTCCTCTGAGAGATACAGGAAATACGGCGATGTTCTTTTAACGTATATTGAAGCAATTGAAAAAGGTTCTGACAGGTATATCTTTGAAGATCTGGAAACCGGTAAAGATGAAGTTATTAAACTTGACGCGTCATTATCCGTTTCGGCGAACGCTCAGAAATACTATGATAAATACAAAAAGGATACAGGGTCTATAAACCTGCTGAATAAGAAACTGGAATCTCTTAAACTAATTAAGGCGGAGTTTGAAGCTAAGCTTAAGGAAACAGAATCCGCCGGCACGCTTAAGGAATTAAGAAAAATGAAAAGAACAGAAGAAACGGAATCAGAGATTAATAAACTCCCTTTCAGGAAATTTATTATAGATAAATTTGAAGTCTGGGTCGGCAAAGACAGCGCTTCAAATGATTTACTCACAACGAAATACGCTTCGCAGAATGACCTTTGGTTTCACGTAAGAGGAGCGGGCGGCTCGCATACAATCCTGAAAGTTATCGGAAAGAATGACGTACCCGGAAAAGAAGTAATTCAGTCTGCGGCGCGGATAGCTGCTTATTACAGCAAAGCCCGCAAAGCCGGTAATGTTCCCGTTGCATATTGCGAGAAAAAATATGTAAAAAAGAAAAAAGGGTTTAAACAGGGATCTGTTGTGATGGAAAGGGAAAAAGTGATTTTTGTAAAACCCGGTTTACCGGGGGATGTATCCTCCGAAAACGGCTGATTATATCATGCTTTCAAGTTCCGATAGTTTGTCTAAAATTCTTTTCTTATTCTTGTGTCCTGCTCTCAGGAGTATAGTATAGGCATCGAAAGCTTCTTTCAGCATTCCTTGTTTCGCGTAAAGATCTGCAATTGTTTCGGTAACAATTTTAATTTTTGAAAGTACCGAATCGGCATCATAAGCAAGTATATCCGGATTTTTATCTTTTGTCTGGATTATCCTCACCGCTGTGTCAGAGTCAAGAGCAAGACCTTTAAAATCTTTCAGAAATACCGCGAATTCATTATTCTCCTTAAGGACATTGTCCTGCGTTTTATTTTCGAAAATATTCACGAGTTCCCGAAATTCAATTCCCGAATCATTTATTATTATGTGGTCCATGAGTTCGGAATAATCTTTAAATGAAACAGCAGGCGAAATTTTCCCGGGATAATATATTTGTTCCTGTTTCGGTTTCTCTTTAAGGTCGGCGAGGCATTTCCTGAAATTTTCAATCATCCCGTGGTCCGGAAGTTTATATTCTATTTCTTTAATTACTTTTTCCGCTTCGTTTATATATTCAAGTTTCATAAGAGCTTTCATGAGAATAATTTTCGGAGTAATATATTCAGGAAAAATTTCCAGCCCGATTTTACATATATTAATACACTCTTCAAACTGATCGTTGATGTAATACAGATTGGCAAGCCTGATGAAAACCGGAGAGAAAAGGTTCTGATTGAGCCTTTCCTTCATGTTATTGATATATGATTCAAGACTGTTCATTTTTTATCAGATAGCATTTTGCGCCTGGCGCGGTTATAAGTTATCACTTGTTTAATTGAAAGGAAAGATATAAGTCCGTATCCGAACGCGAACATAAGCTGAAAAGGAAGCGAGGCTATCTGAGCGTAATAAGCCGATATGCCGACTCCGATAAAGCAGTAAACGGATAATACTCCTTCTATAAAGGCAATAAAAGGAATTTTTTTCGTAAGGTATTTCTTGTTCATCATTGTGTCTTTACCGTCAACAATCATGAATTTCGGAGTTCTGACAAATTCGCTCTTTTTATTTATCAGCCCTTCAAAAACGGCTTTTGTATTGTTTACTGAAAGACCCATGCTCCCTGTCATAAAAACAGGGAAGTACAGGATTCTTTTCTGCCAGTCCGGATAAATATCTTTTTGGGAGTAAAGATAAAAGAAGAATGAACTTAAGAAAGCAAAAATAAAAAACGACATAAATTTAAACACGTCGTCGTACTGTCCGGATTCCTTAATCAGTGTAATCGGCAGATTCAAAATACCGGCGAGCAATATAAACGGATAAGCAATATTACTGCAAAGATGAATAAAAGACTGGAACTTAAGTTTCACAGACATATCCGATTTCAGCACTTTCGGGAAAATCTTTTTGGCTGTTTCTATCGCTCCCTTAGTCCATCTGAACTGCTGAGACCTGAGCGAATTAATTTCAGACGGAAGTTCTGCCGGTGAGGTAAAATTAATCAGATATTTCAGCTTCCAGCCCTTCATCTGAGCTCTGTATGAAAGGTCAAGGTCTTCGGTTAATGTATCTGCTTCCCAGTTTCCTGCGTCGTATATACATTCTTTGCGCCAGACGCCTCCCGTACCGTTAAAATTAATGAAAAATCCTGCCCGGTTCCTCACCGCCTGCTCTACGACAAAATGACCGTCAAGAGCTATCGCCTGAGTTTTTGTGAGTATCGAATAATCTCTGTTTATGTGTTCCCATCTTGTCTGAACAAGCCCGATTTTCGGATCGGTAAAGAAATATGGAATAGTCCGCTTCAGAAATTTTTTTCTTGGAATAAAGTCCGCATCGAAAATAGCAACAAATTCTCCCCGTACGGTTTTCAATCCTTCTTTAAGTGCGCCCGCTTTGTATCCGTCGCGGTTTGTTCTGTGTATATGCTTTACGTCAAAGCCCTGCTGAGTATATTGTTTTATATGCTCTTCGATAATGTTTTTTGTGTTATCGGTCGAATCGTCAAGTATTTGTATCTCGAGCAAATCTTTAGGATAATCAATTCTTATAACTGCGTCAATTAATCTGCATATTACATATTTTTCATTATAGAGCGGAAGCTGGATTGTAACAACAGGCCAGTCTTTAATATTGAATTGCTCCGGTTCCAGGTCCTCAGTCCTTTTTTTATATGTCCTGAAGTACCAGTAAATCATATTAAACCCATGAGAGGCAAATATGAAGAGTAAAGACAATGAAAAAATGTAAACTCCGAGTATAATTGTTTCTATGTTCATTAATTAAGTTTTTCTCCTGAAGTTATAATAAGTTAATCACCAGTTGGATGTAATATCGTTCAATATGTCTTCAGTTATTTTATCCTGCGCTGAATTTATTCCGACCGCTCTTTCGGAAAAGGATGATGATGATGAATTGTATTCACCCCAGTTTTCGTAAACCCTTTCCCATATCTTCTTCGATTTTTTGAGATTTTCAAAGTAAACATTAACTGCAATCGTTATTTTTCTTTTAGTTACGTTCTCATTTCCCGAAATAACAAGCGCGTCATCTTTCACAGTGTTAATTGTGCAAATCAGCAATCCGTCCGCTTTGCTTTTATCCGCAAGTATAAAAGTATTGTCGCTTATGATTTTTCTTTTCAGCTGTTCAGTGAACTGTTCTTTCAGTCCCGCTTCGGAAAAGCCGCTGTTATCAACGAACAGGGGAACGGAAAGTGCTTTAATCCCTTCGGGCGGGTTATTCCCTCTGAAACTGTATGCTCCGCATCCTCCGATAAACAGCGCGGTAATAACAAATATTACAAGAAACAATTTTATCAATTCTTTAACCCTGTTTTTAATATTCGTTTAATTCTCTTTTGCTGAGTTTAAATTTTCTTATCCTGCGGTATATATTTCTGGTTGTTTGTCCGAGTATTTCAGCAATCCGTATTATATTCCACTTATTGATTTTCAATAAATATTTTAAAATCTCTTTATCAATTTCGTCCTGAGTCATTCTTTCAATATCGTTTCTCTTCAGCACAAAATCATCTTCCGCTATAA
>JAPLFI010000331.1 GCA_026390755.1 Ignavibacteriota bacterium | reverse complement strand
GAGCCCGGACGGTACAGTATATGCTGTATGGGCGGGACCTTTGGGCATATTATTCAACAAATCTACGGACGGCGGGGTTACATGGATGCAAACTGAGACAATAGCGGTTCCGGCATATACCGGCGGATGGGCTTACAACATAAACGGAATTATGCGATGCAACGGACTTCCGGTAATCGCCTGTGACCTGAGCAACGGTCCCGGCAGAGGAAATCTTTATATAAACTGGTCTGACCAGAGAAACGGACCGGCAGATACAGATGTCTGGCTTGTAAAATCAACGAACGGTGGCGCATCATGGAGCACAATAAAACGAGTAAATAACGACCCTCCCGGGAGGCATCAGTTTTTACACTGGATGTGTATAGATCAGGTTACAGGATACCTGTATTTTGTATATTATGACAGGAGAAATTTCACTAATAATACAACCGATGTTTATTTAGCCCGCTCTACAGACGGAGGCCAGACTTTCGGAAATGTAAAGATTAATTCAACACCATTTGTACTCACGGGCTATGTTTTCATAGGCGATTACAACGGTATCACCGCTCATAACAATAAAGTAAGACCAATCTGGACAAGAGCGGAAGGAGGAAACACATCTATCTGGACCGCAATCATTGATTCACTAACTATAGATGTAAGAAGGATAAATGAATCTGTTCCTTCTTCTTATTCCCTGCATCAGAATTATCCGAACCCGTTCAATCCCGTCACAACGATAAAATTCGAACTCAGCAAACCGGGAAATGTGATTATTAAGGTATATAATATCAGCGGAAAGGAAACCGCGTCGCTGGTTAACGACAAACTTTCTGCGGGAGTATATGAGACAAAATGGGACGCTGCGAATTATCCTTCGGGAGTTTATTTTTACAGGTTATTTGTTAATGAATATTATGAAACAAGAAAAATGATGGTCATAAAATGAAGATTAATATCATTTCCCGCAAACTCGGATTTACGGAATTGCAGAATCAGGAGATAAATTCAACAAAATACAAAAGACCAACTTTCAAAATGGAACTTGTATTATAGTGATTATTGATTGTATATAAAACAAGGGGCTGACAGGAATGCCAGCCCCTTTTGGTTTAAATTATTAAAACTTCAGATATTTCACACCCATATCAAATACTAAATCAACCGGAATATTTGCATCGTTGATTCTCTTCAAATCAGCTTTCAGTTCATCTTTGATGTATCCGTCCTTGGCAATAATTGTTTTGGCAAGTTCATAATTTCCGTCGCCTTGTAAAATAATAATGTCTTTTACAGACGATGAGACGGCGTCTTTCATCTTATCAAAATTTACGCTGTATGTTCCGTCGGAATTCCGTGTGAATGCACCTTTTTCCTCAAAGTAATAGAACCTCACCATATTGGCTTTACCGTGAGCGCTTGCCGCGCCAAACCTGCAGGAACGGAATATTCCCGCAAGGAATGTAGTGTAATTATCCATCACTTCCCCGGATGTAATCTCCCCCATTTCGTAAAGCTTCGACACCATGTATAATCCCAGTATATCAGCTTTACCTTCTTCCACGCCAGAGTATTGTTCTTTCAAAGCGTCTCTCACTGTTCCCGCACCTGTCAGTGTGTTCTTTATGCCGAGTCCGTGCGCTACTTCGTGAAACATCACATTTTCAAAAAACGCGGTGAATTTTACATATTTGCGCTGTTCGGGAACTATCATCATTTCAGTAATAGGAACCATTATATTATCGAACTTCAGTTTCATTGCATTTTTAAGCTGTAATCTGCGCGATCCTTTCTTCATCTGTACTTCTTCGTCATTCGGAAGATTAATGGCAATTGTTTTGCTCCCGGCATTGCAGTCACCTGCGTAATATATTGCGTCGTATGCATTTAAATCAGATTCCGAACCAGGATTTTCCGCTTTATACTTTGCTTCAACGGGAAGCCCTCTCTGCAGTTCCGGAAGCATTGCCGTAAATTTCTCGAGTTTCTTGCTCCATTCCGGATCTTTCACGAGCACGTATGCTTCAAAAGCAGTTTTATACCCGAAAAGTTTGTCCGTGTAATTCTCAATCGGTCCGACAACAAAATCAATGTTATTCGTTTTCATTTCCATCCATGCGAAATCGCTCGGTTGATAATTATCAGTGAGTAATGCCTCGGCGCGAAGGTCAAGATATTTTTTAAGCCCGGCATCCTCTGCGAGTTCAGCCGCCTTCTTTAAAAGTGAAGCCGCTTTCTGAAGTTTATCTTTATAAGCAACAGAATAAGGTACTACGAAAAGTTTTCCTTTATCGCCGCGTATCAATATTGAATACGGATTCGTTTTATCCTTATCCGAGAAATTATTGAATTCTTCTTTCGTCATATCCGCAGGATAGAAGTTCGCGCCCTCGGGTTTCTTCCCGAAAGAACTTATAAACGACTTTTCATCGTCGAGCTGGTCCCACGGACCGTAATTTATGACAGCAAATTGTTTCTCGTATTCATCGGTGATTTTCGACAGGAACTTGTTCTTATCGCCGAAGTTCTGCATCCAGAAAAGTTCGTCCATAATTTCCGCCGCCTCGATAATTACTGGAATTATCATTTTTTCTTTCTCGCTCAGCCAGCTCAGGTCGGCACTTAACGTGACACGATTGTATGATTCAAGACGATTCTTCACGTGACTGTTCTGTCCGAAACTTGTCCGAAACTTATATTCACCATGATAAGAATAATTAATAAAGTAAAAGTTGTTTTAAACATAAATACTCCTTTTGTTTAAAAAGTTTAAAAAGATTCGATTGTGATATTTAATTTATAAAACTAATTTCCCGTATGTTTTCCGCTCCGCGGAATTCGTTAATTATTACTGCTCTCAAACATTCCATTTTCTTTTAAAATATTTAATGAGTGCTTGATTTACAATTCAAAATAAACAAAATATTATGCGCATTTACATGCATTAATCATTTCTTTTCGGTTTAAATCAGTGCAACTCTGTGTTCACTGTGTCACTGTTTTGAGTAGTTACGAAATTAATTATCGTCATATTTCAACTGCCATACCCACTGAGCGAATTCCCTGTCAATTTCAGCAACACTTTTATTCAACACTTCAGTAATAAATATTTCGCCCGTCTTATCGTCTTCATAACCATCCCTGAACTTTTTATAAAAAGTTTTCAGAAGCCCTTTTTCCTGCAAATACATACAGAAATACCTCGCCTGAGCGTAATAGAATCCGCTGTTTTCACCGTAAAACTCTTCGCCGCCGGTATTGATTAAATGCCCGAGTCCTGTATAAACACGGTTCTTAATCGCCTTTTGAACTGAAGGAAGCCTCCAGTTTACAAGCCCTGTTATAATTTTATTTTTCATAGAGCATCTCTCATACAATGAGCCAAGCCCCTCGTTGAACCACACCGGAATATCAGGAAAGTCATACCGTACGAATGCATGCGTCAGTTCGTGTACCAGCGTTCCGCCTCCTGTGGCAATATTCATCAGCATAGCACGTTTCGACGGTTTGTAATATCCGAAAGAAGATACATCGTCATCCCCGAATAATTTCTTTGCCCACGTCCGGTAACTTTTTTCATCCTTAAAAAGATATATTGTAACAATTTCGTCCGGCTTTTTCTCGAAATAATCATTATAAAAACATTTTTCCGCCTCTGCGATCGTATGGTCTATAATCTTCTGCGTTTCTTTCACTTCAAGATTGCTCGCCACAACAAAACACGAATATGTTTTAATCACAAAATTCCTGCCCAGTGTTTTTTTCAGCTTTTTCACCGTCGAATTGTAATTAAATTTAACGCTGTCATTAACTATATCAGTTACTCCGGCTCGCAAAGAAACTGTATCTTTTACACGGACGCTCCTCTCATGGAGTTTTATTTCCGTCTGCATGTCACCGCAAGCTGAATATAGATTCAGCAGAACAATCAGTAATATTAACATGTCTTACTTTTTAATTATTATCTGTTATTATTTATCTTACAATATACAAATTCCGTAAATATTCTGAACTATAAAGAGGTGTTTATATATTAAAAATGATAACTCAGACATGACATAAAAAAAATGGCTGTGCCCTTCCCGGGAACAGCCATTATATGAAAGATAATTAACTTTATTTCTTTACCGGAACATTCTTCAGTGTTTCGAGAAGATAATCCCAGAATTTTCCGACTGTCGCTATGTTGCACATTTCATCAGGTGAATGCGGGTGGCGAATTGTCGGTCCGAATGAAATCATATCGAGATTCGGAAATACACCGCCGATGAGTCCGCATTCGAGTCCTGCGTGTATAGCGCTGATTTTCGGTACGTTACCAAATTGCTTTTCGTATCCCTGTTTCATCACTTCAAGTATGGGTGAATGCGGATTTGGTTTCCATCCCGGATATTGCCCGTTGAATACGCATTCGGCACCGGCAAGTTCGAACACAGCCGCAAACATTTGCTCAAGCGCTTCTTTCGCTGAATCTACGGAACTTCTCAATAAACACCTCACTTCAATTTTCCCGTTTTCGGATTTTACGATTGCAAGGTTTGACGAAGTTTCAACAAGTCCCGCCATATCATTGCTCATACGGATTACATCGTTCGGACAGGCTACTATCGCGTTTATCAACTTCTTTTGTGTATCCCCGTCAATAAGCTTCGCTGGCATATCACATTCAGTAACTCCCATTTTGAAGTGCGGCTCAACCGTAGCGTATTCTTTTCTTATTATTTCATACATCTCCGCAACGCATTTCGTAATGTCACCTGCTTTATCGGCAGGAACAACAAATACTGCAGAAGCTTCCCTTGGAATGGCGTTTCTTAATGTTCCGCCGTCAACACCCGAAAGCCGTAATCCGTGTTTGGTTTCAGCATGTTTTAAATAACGGAAAAGAATTTTGTTAGCGTTACCTCTGTAAAGATGTATATCACAGCCCGAGTGACCGCCTTTTAACCCTGTGATGCTGAGTTTAAACGCTTTCATACCGGCGGGAACGTCAACTTCTTTATAAGTGAATATAAAACCGCCGTTAGTTCCTCCGCTTCAGAATCGAGATTCATCAGTATGTCACCTTTCAGATATCCGTGTTTCAGACCGAATGCGCCCGTCATGCCTGTTTCTTCATCAATAGTGAAAAGCGCTTCAAGCGGTCCGTGTACTAAGTCGGTTGCTTCCATCACCGAAAGCGCTGCCGCAACACCTATACCGTTATCCGCGCCAAGCGTGGTTCCTGTTGCTTTAACCCAATCACCTTCAATTCTCGGTTTAATAGAATGTTTTTTAAAATCGTGATTTACATCGCTGTTTGCCTGCGGAACCATGTCGAGATGTCCCTGAAAAATTACTGTCATGCGGTTTTCCATACCTTTTGTTGCGGGTTTACGGATAACAACATTGCCGACTTCATCAACTTCATATTCCAGATTATTCTTTTTAGCAAAGTTCACAACATATTCACGCATTGCTTCTTCGTGCTTTGAAGGATGCGGTATATTACATATTTCTTCAAAGTGATGCCAAATTGCTTCCGGTTTTAATTTCCCTAATACTGACATTTTTATTTCTCCTTCTTTTTTTCTTTTTTAAGTTCTTTAAAATATAATAAATTATTACTGTAAAGTCCGTTAATAAATTTAGAAATTCTTTCAATTGCCGGCTCTATTTTCTCTCCGAAGTTCCCTCTTAATTCTTCTACGATTTCTATGACCGTTTTGTTGCCGTCAATCGACAGCCAGGTAGCAGAACCAAGTTCATCAAGTTTTACTCTGATATCCGCATGCTTGTTCTTTGGAATTATTTTTTTCATAAATTCCTTCTTAAACTTCGGAATCAGAATGTTTATCAGTCCGTCAACTTCTTCGTGATTATTAATCCTGACGGGAGTAAGTTCCAAAAGATTAACACCTGTCGTCTTATTTTTCTTAAACATTTACAAAAATACTTTTATTAAAGGATTAATAAAAGTTAAATTGCCGGATTTATATAATTTTTTGGCTGAAATTGGGCAAGTGTTACGCTGAAATTCAAACAGGTTTAAAATTTATTTCAAAGAAAAGGGGGCTTATAAAAGCCCCCTTTCTTAATTTCTGTTTCTCTTACATTCCCGCGCTCGGAGGTGCCGGCTCGTCCGGTTTACCTGCATTCCTTAACGGAATGTATATCAGTATCAATCCGATAATCGCGAGTATAACAAAACCAATCAATAACGGCGGCTCGGCGAAAATCTGCGGGATTTTCATTTCCGCAATTTTGAACGGCGCAAAACCAAGACCCGTTAACGCTTCACCCGCAATAAATCCGGATGCCAGCAATATACCTATGTTTTCAATCCTTACTTTCTGAGCTTCATTTAATTTTCTCTTCTTAACCATTATATCAAGAATTCCTTTTACTATTCCGCCGATAAAGATAGCGAACGTCGTTTCAAGCGGAAGATACATTCCGACTGAAACGAGCATCGGGCTTTTCACCTGCATCATGACAAATGCAAGACCCATGAGCAATCCTACAATAATTAACGGCCATGCCATCTTACCGCCGACGATTCCCTGCGACAGCATTGCCATCAAACCTGCCTGGGGAGCCGAAAGGTTCTTACTGCCGAAACCTCCCTGATAGTTCTGCTGTATGCCCTGCGCTATATCCGCCTGATTCAGTAGATTCAAAACATAAAACATTACCAGTCCCGATACGACAACGCCGATAATATCACCAACCTGCATTTTCCACGGTGTACCGCCGAGTATATGCCCGGCTTTCAGGTCCTGAAGCATTTCTCCCGCTACAGCCGCCGCAACGCATACGATTGCCGCAACTCCGAGAACCGAAGCTACACCTCCGTGCTGAGCGTCAACACCGATGACAACGAGAATTAACGCCGTTGTAACAAGTGCCGTTAATGTAAGTCCGCTGATTGGATTGTTCGAAGAACCGATGATACCAACAAGATATCCTGAAATAGCCGCGAAGAAAAAAGCGAGAATTATCAGAATCGTTGCCGAAGCTAAAGACGGAACCAATGCCGCTCCGAAAACAAAATATGTAATTAAGAAAGTCGCTATCGCAACTGCTATAATGCCGATTAAAATATAAGTAAACGGTAAATCTTTCTCCGTTCTTGAAACATTCTGATGTCCGCCTGATGCGGCTTTTTTAACGTCGCCTAAGGAACGTTTCAGACCTGCGAATAACGATTCCCGCATTTTGAAAAGCGTATAAATCGCGCCCATTAGCATACCGCCGATAGCTATCGGACGAACAATAAATCTCCAGATTTGATTTATCTGAAATCCCTGGTCAGACAGAGTTTCGACACTCTTTCCTGATATCGCCGCCCATTCTTTCAGAAATGCCAGGTCGCTTATATATGGATATATAAAATAATAAATAATCGGAGTAAGCAATCCCCATGCAATCAAACCGCCGCTGAAGTTAAGCGAAGCGTATTTTGGTCCGATGATGTAACCGACACCCATATACGCCGGACTTATACCGGGAGAACTGATTAACATACCTCCCTGAGCGTTAATTGCCGTACCGGGAATTTTGACTTTATCAAAAAATGCATAAAATTTCTCCCAGCTTGCCGCGAAGAAATTAATCTGTCCAAGAAACTGAATAAGCGCGCCGAGTCCCATAGCGCCGAAGAGGAATCCCGAGCCGCTGCCGCCGCCCTGTCCCGATTTGTGAATTTCCGCCGCCGCAGTTGATTCGGGAAAAAGTAAATCCTTATCTTCAACCATTACCCTTCTTAAAAGGGCAACAAACATAATACCGAGAACACCGCCCGATATCAGAATTACTGTAGCGGTCGCATAATTTGCCGCTGATATATTTTTCGGATCCCATATTCCCGCGATGAAAAATGCGGGTAATGTGAATATCGCGCCCGCGGCGACAGATTCACCGATAGAGCCGACTGTTCTTACAAAGTTTTCTTCGAGAATATTTCCCTTGAAAACTTTCAGAATTGCCATTCCGAGAACTGCCGCCGGGTAAGTTGCGGCTATTGTCATACCCGCTTTCAAGCCCAGATAAGCGTTTGCAGCGCCAAGAACAACCGCAAGTATCAGACCGATAATCAGTCCGCGGATCGTAAACTCCACGAGATTGGTCTCCGCTGATACAAATGGTACAAATTTCTTTTGTTCGGACATAAGTTATTTAAATTTAATTTGAGGAATTATTAGATAATTATAGATGTGTATATTCTTTAAATTTTTATTCAATAGCCCATATTAATTAAGAGAAATTAAACATTTCGGACAAAAGTTTCAATTCTAAGCATTCGCTGATCAAACACCCCTTTTATTACCCCATATAAGAATATGCAAACGGTCAGAATACTTGACTTTATATTTCTTGCATAATTCCGCGACCATAGGGCGGCGGATTTTGAGCTCTTCTTCCGTAATGCCTTCAGGCATAAGATAAATATCCTTATCGGAAAAACCTATTTTATTCTTAAGCTCGAGAATCTCGTCCATATCTTTTTCAGTGTTGATTACAAACTTCCACTGCAGGTCTATAATACCTTCATCCTGCATACGGTGATAATCTTTCAGAACATCAATGTTAATTCTGTTTTGAGTGTGCATTTTCTCGTGCTCTGTCCCGAAGGGTGTTGATGAACCGAGCTTTGGACTGATACTCACAAGGTCGAGATAATAAACAAAATCCGAAACCATTGTGCCGTTGGTTTCAATTGTAATATTTATGTCTTCGTTAATCTTCTTAATGCCGAAGCACAGGTCATAAAGCTCATCCGCCTGCATAGCCGGCTCACCTCCGGTGATTACTACATCGCACAGCTCATGCTGTCTGTATCCGGCAATAATATCTTCAACTGATATTTCCCCAGCATTCGACGGGTCTTCAGGTTCCCAGCTTGTGTATGGCGTATCGCATAAATTCCCGCTTTCGAATTTACAGCGAAGATTGCAGAAATTAGTTCTGACAAAAAAAGAAGGAAAACCCGACCGTTTCCCTTCACCCTGAATAGAATAAAACAATTCCGATATTTTCATTTTTTATGCCCTCCTAAACATAAAAATTAATAAATTATTTTTTTGAGTTCAGCGGACCCGCGAGATTCTGATAACTTTTCAGTTCAGCTTTTACGGAACCTATAATTATGCTTAACTGCACTATCAGCGGCATTTTTCTTTCATCGTCTGATATCCATACTACAATGTCGTCGGCTTTTGAAGATATTGCGCCTTCCTTTATCATAGGTTGCACCATAAAACTCCTGAAATCTCCCGCAGGAACTTCAGCATCTTCCCTGCCGAGAAATCTGATTCCAAGGTTATATGTTGTATCGTTATTGAAACTTAAAATTTTCACTACATCATCTTTTTTTGAGCTTGAGAAATTCATGGTCCGAGCCAGATAAAACGTGCTTATAAGATCCTGCACATACTGCGGAATAACATGCTCCGCGTCCGGCTTCTTGTCACCTTTTATTGTCTGAGAAGTTTTCACTTTCTGATTCAGATGGTCAAATACTGCCACAAAATCTATTTCGTAAGTCGGCTCTTTTAAATGTTGTTCGAACTTCCAGGGAAATATTCCCTCGGCATCGAGATAACATTTATAGTACTCTCTGAATTTATACACCCAGTCGAAGCTTGTAGTTGAACCGACAGTCACTGTAATATCATAACAATTCCTGCCGTTCATCACAACAAAGTTCGGGGCAATCTCCATAACGGCATAACCAGCCGTTACGAATCCATAGCTGATTTCGAATTCGAGTTTTTCTCCAAGCCCGAAAGCGCTTTGCGGCAGTTTTCTTAATTCTTTTGATGCAGTTGAATCCTGTGAATAAGAATAGCCTGAAACAGCGAATAATATCAGGAGTAGAAATAAAATTAGGTTTTTCATAATATGTTTATATTTTTTCGTTTATAGTTTTCTTTTATCAATTCA